>CAZYOD010000104.1:0-8422 GCA_964648635.1 uncultured Balneolaceae bacterium
ATATACCGCCTAACATTTTGTCTTCAGCCTTTAAATAACGGCCTTCTTTAATTCTTGCTACAGACTTCGATCTTATCAAGGTTTTTACAAATTCCCAAAAACCAATGGGAACTAAAATGAGACGATAAAATCTATTTTTTTCTTAATCTTTTCGGCGTTGGGAAGAACAGAGTTCATTAAATCAACATTATATGGAACAGGAATGTCCGGCATGGTGAGTCGTTCAATAGGAGCATCCAAATATTTGAATGCCTCCTGCGAAAGAATGGCACTAATCTCCGCTCCGAACCCCGCAGTTTGAGTATCTTCATGAACTATTAAACAGCGATTGGTCTTTTTTACTGATTCCAAAACTGCTTCTTTATCCCACGGCATAATTGTGCGAAGGTCTAAGATATCAGCAGATACATTCATCTGATTTACGGCCTCCTCGCACTGTTCGCACATAGCCCCCCATGTTACAATTGTAAGATCACTGCCCTCTTGTAAATTTTTAGCCTTACCAAAAGGAACTACAAATTCGTCACCGGGATACGGGCGTCGGGCATACTTGGCATCAAGCAAATTTCGATGCTCAAAAAAGATGGTTGGATTATTGCTGCGCATAGCAGACCGAAGCAAGCCCACTGCGTCTTGTGCATTGCTCGGCATTACAATTTGCCAGCCTACCGCATGTGCAAAAAACACCTCATTGCTGAGGCTGTGCCACGGATCCCCACATTTGGCAAAGCCACCCGGCATCCGAACTACAATGGGAGCCGCAAACTTGTTGGCTGTCCGCCACCGGATAGTACCGCAGTTATTGAGCTGTTCAGTAGCCGGATCGGCATATTTTCGAAATTGGATCTCTGCAACGGGCATAAGTCCGGAATAGGCCAATCCTACCGCACGGCCGATAATTCCCTCTTCCGAGAGGCTGGTATCAAAAACACGAGATTCTCCATGAGAGGTTTGCAATCCCATAGTAGCGGCATGCACTCCACCTTTCGCAGCTACATCTTCCCCAAAGACCATGAGCTTGGAGTTAGTTTCCAGCTCATAATCCAACGTTTTGCGAATAGCTTCTACAATGTTAATGCGTTGTTTTCCCGGTTTGGGTTCCTCAGAACTTTTCGGAAACTCATGATCAGACGGAGCTAAACCGCCAATCAGCTGAGTATCTAAGCTTTCGTTTTCGTCAAACTCAGCAAATGCATATCGCGTAGTTTTTTCGACATCCGGGGTTGGTCGATCAAGTGCAGACTGGCTGGCTTCTTCAATATCCTTTTCGGCTTTTTCTTCCAAGCTACTCCACTCATCAGCAGAAATCCGGTCGGGCACTAAGAATGATTTTACTGAATCCAACGGATCGTTTTCTTGCTCCTCCTTAATTACCTCCTCCGGCTTATAGGCTTGGTTATCCTGATAGGAATGCCCGTTAAGCCTGGGCATTGTTAGATGAATGAGTGCCGGGCCTTTGCGATCGCGCACATAATCTACCGACTGAGTGATGAGATCTGCTGCCTCAACGGGATCAGTTCCGTCACCGTCAAAAATGCGGATATTTTTAAAGGAATAGAGATTCTTGGCAATGTTTCCACCCGGTGTCTGGAAATTACCCGGCACAGAAATACCGTAACCATTATCCTCGATATAAAAAAGCATCGGCAAATGTTGGGTGGTCGCAATTGTTAATGCAGACCAAAATCCATTGGTCGCCACAGAACCTTCGCCTCCCAAAACAACCGAAATAGCTCGTTCATATTCATCTTCTCCGAGAGTTTCCAAATGGTATTGAATTCCCTGCGCCCAACCGATTGCAGGCGTATACTGTGAGCCGACATCACCGGCCATGGGCAAAACCGTGGGACTGTCTATCCCCGGCTTATTGCAAACTACCCCGATGTCCCTGCCGTCACTATAACCGCCGGACTTCCCCATAGGAGCTGCCATTGCATCTTCCAAGCTCAAGCCAAGCGATAACATCAGCGGACGCGAACGGTAGTAGGCACTTGCCGCATCATGTCTGTGATTCAACTGCGAGCCCAACAAAATCTGGCCGAGTTCATGGCCCCTGGCCGAAAACTGATACAATACTTCTTTATTCGGAACCAACTCATTTTCCTCTTTATCATCCATGGCACGAGAAGCCAAAATTAATTCAGCTATACGGTTCCAATCAATAGATGTAACTGTTTGAGGGATGTCTTCTTCCACTTTCTTATTCGATGGCATAAATCTCTATTCCGTACTTAATCTTAAAATTCTTGTGTTTTCAAAACTTTCTGGAAGCTGCGCTCAAAATGATCCATTTCCTTTTTCCGCCCGATCGTAATACGCACACAGTTGGGCAAACCAAAGGCGTTAATCCGTCGTAAGATGACCCCTTCTTCTAACATCGCCTGGGTAAAATCAATAGCCTGTTGTTCGGTAGGCAGCACCATCATTACGGAATTGGATATAGAAGACACATACTCCACCCCCTGCTCTTCAAAAAACCGATATAGCCGCTTTTTTCCTTCCTCAACCGTATCCTTCGTTTTTTTCAAAAACTTCTGATCCCCAAGAGCAGCAAGCGCAGCAGCCTGTGCAGTAGTTGTCGGCTCAAAAGTAAGTTTTGTTTTCATCATATTTGCAATAACCTCCTCTGAACCGATAGCATAACCTATTCGGAATCCTGCCAAGCCATAAGCCTTAGAAAACGTGCGGAGTGTAATCACATTTTTATAATCATAGTCCAGCGAACGCGGGTAATCAGTTACATCACGAGCATACTCAAAATAGGCTTCATCCATTATAACGATAACATCATCCGGAACACGCCTCATAAAACGCTCAAATTCCGAATCTGTAATGTAGGTGCCGGTAGGATTATTCGGATTAGCAATATAGATCATCTTTGTCCGATCTGTGATGGCATCCGCCATTGCATCCAAATCGTAGCGATAATCATCGGTCACAGGAACTTTTGTAAGAGAAATTCCGCGGATATTAGCCTGAACAAAAAAGCCGACGAATGTAGCGTCGGCCGTTATAGCTTCCTCGTGATTCAGAAAAAAAGTACGGCAAAGGATGGCAATCACACTTTCCGACCCCGCTGCTACCATGATATTCTCAGGCTTCACACTATTCAGTTCAGCTAAAACTTCACGAAGTTGACGGGAAATAGGATCGGGGTAATCCTGAATCTCCTGCAAAGCCTTAACCACTTCGGCCTTAACATTCGGGCTGCATCCCAAGCGGTTTTCGTTGGAAGCCAGTTTCGATATTTCGGAGGGCTGATACTCCTCCTCAACTTCTGCAATCGTTTTACCGGCAACGTAAGGAGACAGATCTCGAATATTAAAAGGAACCAGCCTGCGATCACCCGAATCAGCCATAGAAATTACCTTCGTAAACTAAAATTAATCGTTAATTTGAGGATGAACTCCCCATTTTCCGGCTATAAATATGACCAAATTAGCCCACTTTAACAACGCAGACTGAGTAAAAATTTTTAATCTCAATCTTCTTGTAAGGACGATTCTCGATTTGTACATTCAGCGAAAAACAGGTCTCTCTTTATGTCAAAGGTTGCAGTTGTTACAGGAGCAAGCAGAGGAATAGGTTATCAAGTATGTAAATACCTCGCGGATGAAAATCATGATGTTATTGCCGTAGCCCGGTCTGTAGGCCCCCTAAACGAACTACAGCAAACAAATCCTAGTCGAATTACCTCCATTCCGACAGACCTTACCGATCCTAAAAAAGTTGAAGAACTCACCAACAAAATTAGTGCGGACTTCAACAAGGTGGATATTCTGATCAACAATGCAGGGGCATTGATTAACAAAACGTTTGAAGAGCTATCGCTAGACGATTGGCGGTCCCAAGTTGAAAGCAACTTGATCAGCGCGGTTCATATTACCAAACAGCTGCTATCACAATTTAGTGACGATGCTCATATCGTTAACATAAGCAGTATGGGCGGATTTCAGGGAAGTGCTAAATTTCCGGGACTGGCAGCATACAGCGTATCCAAAGGAACCTTGAATACTCTAACAGAATGCTTGTCCGTTGAGCTTTCAAACAAAAATATTAAAGTAAACGCCCTATGTTTAGGAGCCGTACAAACTGAAATGCTTGAAGAGGCTTTCCCCGGAATGGAAGCGCCGGTATCAGCCAGTGAAATGGGAAAATATGTGGCTGACTTCTCGCTTAACGGATCCAAATTTTACAATGGGAAGATTTTGCCGGTGTCATTGGCAGATCCTGAATAACAAGAAATGGGATTCTTAATCTATATTTTCTACATTACCCCGTAATTTTAACACAGTTAGAGAGTTGTGAAAAAGTACCTACTCCTTTTACCCCTGCTTGTTATCTTTTTCGGAAGTTTTAATTCTTCTGCTCACGCACAAGCGATAGAATTGTTGGGCGGTAACACCCTTAACGGTGCAATGAATGGTGTGTTGCTGGGGGGAGCAACGATGGCATTGCAAAACAGTGATAATTTTGAACCGGTTAGAGTGGGTTTGGGGGCTGGAACACTTTATGGAATGGGAGTAGGAGTCAGTGATATTTCCCAAAATTCAAAAGGCCAACAATTTTACATTTCAGGGACTTTCAATGATGGTACCAACACCTCCATCCTTGTATTAATGGATACCTTCTATGGAGCAGCCGGTGGAGCAGTAATCTCTTCTTGTGTTTCCCTCATTTTTCAAAAACCCTTGACCAAAGCATTACAATATGGTACCGGAGCCGGAGCTTGGTTAGGGTTCGGCTTTGGACTTGTTGATGCCTTTGTACTTTCGTCGGGACCGGATTTCTCAGATCCCGAACTAGCCTTATCTGGAAGTGAGATCAGTGGCATGCTTACTTATTCAAATGCATCTCAATCGGTTAAAGTGGGAATGCTGAATCCTACATTGATTAAGCAAAAAGAGCTTACCAGCAACTCTCATTCAATAAGTTTTACACCTACAGTAAATGTCGTAGAACTGAAGGTCAGCTTATAACTAATCTTCGTCCTCACCTTTAGTTGGATCATAGTCTTTAGGAGTCTCAAAACTACTTCCTTCTTCAGGATCTTTCGCCAATGAAAGAAAGCGTATCAGCTCTTTAACCGTATTCGAATGTCCCGATATTGAGGGGTGCAATCCATCACTTAAATAGTTCCAAGCTGCTGGACCTGGTTTTTCCTCTTCCTGCTCTTCCACACTGTCATCCTGATCAATCATTCGTTCTCCAAGAGGATCAACGATATATCCCTTTTTGCCGGTCAAAATTTCTCGATATTGAGTTAGATCTTCCTCGAATATATCAAAATGAAATAGCCGCATTTGCTGTAACATTTCCGAGATTACAGGGGGAGGCGAAAGCCAAATAAGTGGATTATCAGTTACTTCGCTTACTACTGCTTCTATCGTATTAAGATTTTCCCAATAATCAGCAAGCGAAACCAACGGCCTGTCCGGTGAAACATGCAAACGCTGTGCATCGAAAGTTCCCAGCGCAACAATTACCCAATCGGGATCATGATCCAATACGTCCCGATTCAATCGTTTCAAAGCATCGGTCGAGGTGTCATACGAAACGCCACTGTTTATAAAGTTGAAATCTGCATCTTCAAGACCGATCTCCAAAACATGCTGAAAAATATTGAACCAGCTTTGCAGGTCATCAGTAATTGAATCACCCAGCGCCACAATTGTATCCCCCTTTTCAAACGGAAGGTTTTCAATCCATTCTGCCACTTCACCATCTTCAAGTAATTCGATAGCCGCTTGTTTAGCATTTGATGTAAATCGAGCCCGAAGCTTTTTCAACTCATCCGGCTCTAATCCCATTAGACCGGCTACTGCTTCTTCATTTTCAATTCCCGGTAACAAAGGAAATCGCTTTTCCAGATTCAGAAACTGTAATAAATACTTTTCTAATACCTCTTTTTCTTCTTCACTTGCTTTATGATCAGCCATAGATGCTTTCGTTATAAATCTAAATTTAGCTTCTAATTTTGTAAAAGATGCTCAACTAGTTTCGGAGTTCCTTCAGCAGCTCGCTGTTTCAGGTGTTCCCATCCTGAGAAGGTTCGCAGCTCGGGAGTTGCCGGATCGATAATGTATTTTGGGGTTCCCTGAGATACTAAATCAACTAAGCCTGCCGCCGGATACACTACGAGCGAAGTTCCAATCACAATTAAAATATCAGCCGAGGGAACAACATTGGCCGCTTTTTGCATATTGGGCACCGGCTCGCCGAACCAAACGACATGAGGCCTCAACTGAGCCCCGTCCTCAGCTGTATCTCCCAACTCGATGGTATCACCGCCAATTTCATAGATTAGTGATGGGTCCTCTTCACTCCGCACTTTAGATAACTGTCCATGTAAATGTATCACATCACTTGATCCGGCACGTTCATGAAGAGCATCCACATTTTGGGTGATAATTGTAACATCATACTCCTCTTCTAACTCGACCAGTGCCTTATGTCCTTCATTGGGATCAACAGAGTAGGCTTGTTCTCTTCGCTGATTATAAAATTCAAGCACAAGTTCTTTGTTTCTCTCCCACGCTTGTGGAGTAGCAACATCCTGTATGTCATGACCTTCCCACAAACCATTGGAGTCGCGAAAAGTTTTTAGGCCGCTGTCGGCACTCATCCCGGCACCGGTCAATACAACAACCTTCTCCATATTGTCAGCAGTTTAGGTTGCTTATGATGTAATTAGGTGTGCACATATTTAGGCATAACTGACTCAAGCCAGGAGCTTGACTCTTCGTAGTTTTCAACTACCTCAGGTGCTTTTTCATTTGCAAATGTGGTTACCATTCTTTCGACATCTTCTCTAAGAGTATCAATAGCATTATCAATCAGCTTCTGATTAAACCCTTGCTCACCTAAACGTAGAGTAAATTCCAGTGAAATTACACGACTTAAAATCCGTCCCAGCTCTACAAGGCGGTCTTGAGCCAGTTGATGATCAATTTTAAAATCTAATATTTCACTAAAGTAATCAGATGCTCGTTGTGTTAGACGAAACTCACTGAGAAAATCATACAAGTTTTTCAGTTTCAGCTTACGCATATTTTTTAATACAGATTCCGAAATCTGTTGGTACAAAATATCGTTAGACCCTTCAAAAATCTGGAACGGGCGACTATCAATAAGAGCCCGGCCGGCAATATGATCAAGCCGATATCCCTTAGCACCGGTCAATTGCAACAGTGATTGGGCAGCCTGCTGCATTAAATCCGTCGTATATGATTTAATCACATTCGCAGGTAAGTCCATGTTTGAAACATCCTTATCAATAGGCACATTTTTAGTCGTAAAGACGCACATAGCTGAGCAAATTGTAAAAGACGACTGCAACCGATGAATACGTCTTTTTACTTGATCATAATTAAACAAGCTTTGACCACTCACGTAGCGCTCTTTACAATGAGTGATGGCTTCATCCATCATTCGCTTCAAAAATCCAAGCCCCATACCCGGAAATTGAAGCCGACTCCGATGAAGAACATCGAGCATCATTTTTATTCCAATTGATTTAGGCTTCAACCTATATTCTTCAGGAACTGTAATATCGATTTTATTTCGACCGTAGGGGAGCATATAGAGTCCCAAATTATTATAGTATTCCTCTACTTCAATTCCGCCTCGGCGGCTGTCATGAATAAAGAATCCAATATCCCTTCCAAGCTCTCCATTTCCATTTGATTTACGTGCTGTAACGAGCCAAAAATCAGCCGCTCCTGTCAATCCCGCCCAATGCTTCGTTCCGGATATATTATATACATCACCACTATCCGAGCTTTTCTTTTTAAATGATGTTTCCATATGAAGAGCATCAGAACCAAAATCAGGCTCAGTGATCATTAATCCGCCCATATTATTTTCACGCAAAAATCGATCAAAAATTGGTTGTTTTATTTTTTCAGACCCATAATTTACAACCGGTTGTAGAAATAAGGCTCCGTTGATCCCCATCATAAGTGAAAGAGGAAGCGACTCATACGAACTAGCCTCCAACATCGCCAAGGCTTCATGTGTTTCAGCTCCTCGACCGCCATATTCCTTGGGGATAAATACGCTCAAAGGCTTACAGTTCATCACTTCATTAAAAATGTTATCGGGTAAGCCGCGGTTGAGGCTTAACTTATCAATGTCTTCTTCAACATTGAACAAACTGTGAAGTTTAGCTTTGTAATGAGTTATAAAGTCAGAGAAATTCATGGATCAAAGTAATCAAGTTAAAAAAGTTCGACCGCTTTTTAGGCTATCCTTATATATTCAAATTAAATATACCGAATAATATTACTTGGTAAAAACGTATCCAGCTACTGGATAGTTTACAAGTTGCATTAAATAAAAGAGGCGACCTCTCACTAGAGATCGCCTCTTCATAAAAAGGGAGCAGTCGGGGACCTACGCTTCCGCCCTGAGGGCAGTACCA
>CAZYOD010000105.1:0-8329 GCA_964648635.1 uncultured Balneolaceae bacterium
TATCGGGACAAGTACTAACTTAATAGTAAATGGTCTGGTTATTGCCGAGCCCAACACCCGAGCTATTGGCATTTTTGAGCCCGGACTTATTGGGCTGCCTTGTGCCATTGCAGGTTTTATTTATATGGTAATTTTTGGAAGAAATCTGCTGCCTATTAGAGGCTCCGGTTTTGATACGTTTAAAGACCCTCGCGAATATACGATTGAAATGATTGTGGAAAGCAGAAGTCCGCTGACGCAAAAAACCATTGAAGAGACAGGACTTTTAGGTCTGCCGGGCCTCTTTGTCGTTGAGGTAAATCGCGGAGATCAAATTATTGCACCGATTGATGGCAACTTGATCCTTAAGAATGGAGACCGCATTATCTTTGCAGGGGTTCTCGATTCAATTATTGATTTGAATCAGATAAAGGGAATAAGGGCTGCAACCGATCAGGTTTTCAAATTAGATTCATCCAAGCGCGAACGACTGCTTTTTGAGGCCGTGATATCTGATTCAAATCCCCTTACAGGGTCCACCATCAAAAAAGGCAAATTTAGAAATCGTTATAATGGTGTGATTTTAGCTGTCTCCCGCAACGGAGAACGGGTTAAGGAGAAAGTGGGGGACATCGTTCTTAAAACCGGCGATACGTTATTAGTTGAAGCTCATCCCAATTTTTTGGAGCAGTTTAAAAATTCAAGTGATTTTTATTTGATCAGCAGTATTGCCGATGCCGCTCCTCCCATTTACAGCAAGTCAAGCGTTGCTTGGAGCATTTTGGGAGGAATGGTGGCAATAGTGGCGTTTGGTTGGTTAACAATGTTTCAGGCTTCTTTTTTAGCAGCGGGATTGATGGTGCTCACCGGATGTCTGCCCCCGGCTTCGGTAAAGAAAAGTATCGACTGGACAGTGCTCTTGGTTATCAGCGCCACCTTGGGGATTGGTAACGGCTTAGAGGTAACGGGCACAGCCGAATTTCTGGCTATGAATATCATGCAATTTGCGGGAAGCAATCCGTATTTGGCACTTATCGCTACTTATTTAGCTACTACAATTCTCACCGAGTTGATTTCTAACAACGCTGCGGCCGTGCTGATTTTTCCTATAGCCATTTCAATGGCTGCATCTTTCGGTGTTAACTATATGCCCTTTGTAATTGTCATCCTGATGGCCGCTTCCGCCAGCTTTTCGACCCCCATCGGATATCAGACCAATTTAATGGTGTACGGTCCCGGCGGTTATCACTTTACAGATTTCACTAAAATAGGATTACCGCTTAATCTGCTTGTCGCCGGTATTACCATTCTGCTGGTTCCCATTATTTGGCCGTTTTAGTTGTTTAAAAAAGACATCGTACAGCTGGTTTTTTAATTATAGGTAATTTGAAAACAGTGGAGAATTCGTTTTCTTTTGTTTTGAAAAAACGCCAACATCTAAAGAGTCTAGTAATTCATGACCTTGGCCGGCTGGACGGTGATATCCGTTATTTTACTTTGCTTGGTCTTACTGATTACGACCAGAATCTCGGCAGATATTGTTTTTATCGGGGGATTGACACTGCTGATTGTCGGTCAGGTAGTGCCGCCTTCCGAAGTATTAGTCGGATTTTCAAACCAGGGAATGCTCACCATTGCAGCGTTATATGTGGTCGCTGCGGGAATGAAAGAAACAGGGGCCATCCAGTATGTGGTTAACAAAATTATAGGTCATACCCGGGGAATACGGCGCGCTCAAATTCGGATTATGGCTCCCGTAATGGTCGTCAGCGCTTTTTTAAATAATACGCCCGTTGTTGCTTCATTTATTCCCGCACTGGAGGATTGGGCGCGTAAAAATCGCATCCCCGTATCGAAAATCCTTATCCCCCTAAGTTATGCTGCTATTCTCGGGGGGACGTGCACGTTGATCGGTACAAGTACCAACCTGATTGTTAATGGACTCGTGATAGAAAAGGCCGGTGCGCGAGCCATCGGGATTTTTGAGCCCGGGCTGATTGGTTTGCCTTGTGCCATCGCCGGCTTTATATATCTGGCAGTATTTGCAAAGAAGATGCTTCCGGAGCGTGGGTCAGGATATGACACCTATAAAGATCCCCGCGAATATACGATTGAGATGATCGTTCAGGATAACGGCATACTGCCCGGCAAGACCGTTGAAGAAGCCGGATTACGTCATCTGCCGGGACTATTTTTAGCTGAAATTTATCGTAATGAGCATATTATTGCCGCGGTAGATCCCGAGCAGGAGTTACATGCTAATGACCGTCTTATCTTTGCCGGTGTTGTGGATTCGATAGTAGATTTACAGCAGGTAAAAGGGCTGACTCCCGCTACTGACCAAATTTTCAAACTGGACTCCACGCGCCGGGAGCGCCTGCTGATTGAAGCGGTCGTATCGCCCAGCCATCCCGTAAACGGAAAAACAATTAAAAAGGGGCGTTTTCGGAATCTTTATGATGCCGTAGTGCTTGCCGTATCGCGTAATGGTGAACGAGTTAAAGAAAAGGTAGGTGATATCCGGCTTAAAACAGGAGATACGCTTTTGCTCGAGGCGCATCCCAACTTTCTGCAACAATACAAAAACTCCAGCGACTACTATTTGATAAGTGGCATCAGCAATTCAAGTCCGCCCAATTATGAAAAATCAGGAATAGCGTGGGGCATTCTGGGCGTACTGGTTTCGTCGGTTGCAGTAGGATTGTTATCGATGTTCCAGGCTTCGTTTTTGGCAGCCGGACTTATGATAGGAGCCGGCTGTTGTAAGGCATCCGTTGCAAAAGATTACATCGACTGGACAGTATTGCTTGTTATCGCCGCTACACTGGGAATTGGGAATGCCTTACAGCATACAGGTGCCGCGCAGGTTCTGGCGGAAGGATTTTTGAGTTATACCCAAAATAATCCGCATTTAGCATTGGTAGGAATTTATTTATCGACCTGGATTTTAACAGAAATGATCACCAACAATGCGGCCGCAGTGTTGATATTTCCCATAGCTATCTCAATGGCTGCATCGTTCGGCATAAGTTACATGCCGTTTGTGATGACCATAATTATGGCGGCCTCCGCAAGTTTTTCTACTCCAATTGGATATCAAACCAACTTAATGGTGTATGGACCGGGGGGATATCGGTTTACCGATTTCACTAAAATAGGATTACCTTTAAATCTGATGGTTGGTGCGATTACAATACTTTTTGTGCCCCAGATATGGCCGTTTTAATTTTTGGCTTTGGGATGGGGAAATGAAGAGCTGCGCGGGACCTTAGGAACAGGAAAGTGACATAAATAAAAATTGAAATTGATTATATTGATTACGGTGTAATCAGGTTAAAAAATCATTATTAAAATATATATGCTGAAAGAAATCATTGGGGTAGCACAAAAAGCCGGAGAAGCAATTCTGGAATATTATCATCAAGAGGATGATATCGAGGTCACCAAAAAAGGAGATGATTCCCCTCTTACCAAAGCGGATTTAGCCGCTCATAAAATTATAGTGGATGCACTTAGGAGACTGGATCCCGATACGCCGATAATTTCAGAAGAATCGGGCGTGCCGAATTACGAAGATCGCAAGGACTGGGACAAATTTTGGATTGTTGATCCACTCGACGGCACCAAGGAGTTTATTAAAAAGAATGGTGAATTTACCGTGAATATTGCGCTTATCGACCAGGGGGTGCCGGTGATGGGCGTGGTGTATGTTCCGGACAAAGAGACTACCTATTATGCATCTAAAGAAAAAGGAGCATTCAAGCAGACGGGGGTAGAATCTCCGGCCCGAATTTTCTCCACAGCCAGTGAAAAAGGTCAGAAACTTACGGCCGTACAGAGCAGGTCACACGGATCAGGAAATCTAATTGAGCAACTTAGGGAAAAGGGGATTACCGTCACAGAAACGATTCCCGCGGGCAGTTCTCTGAAATTTTGTTTGGTTGCCGAGGGTAAAGCCGATATTTATCCACGGATGGGTCCGACTATGGAATGGGATGTGGCGGCCGGGGATGCCGTATATCGCTATTCAGCACAGGAGGGCGTTCATTCGTCGCCAATAACTTATAACAAGAAGGATTTAAAGAACGGCAGCTTTTTGATTGGGCTGGCAGATGATAGTTTTAAGCTTTAAGTGTTAAGTTATGGCTTATCAATCTTTTGAAGATTTGGACGTCTGGAAGCGGTCTACCAAATTATCTATTGAGCTTATAAATTATCTGTCAAATTGCGATGATTATGCATTTAAGAACCAGATATTGAGATCGGCAATCTCAATTCCGTCAAATATCGCAGAGGGAGCTGAACGCCAATCAAAAAAAGAGTTCAAGTATTTCCTAAATGTAGCTAAGGGGTCCGCAGCTGAACTTCGAACCCAGTTATATATCGGAATGGAAACTGGAATTGTAGAAAAAGAATTTAGCAAAACGTTCATTAAAGAATTAAAAGAACTTTCTTCTATGATGCACGGATTAATAAAAAATATTGACCGGAAACTTAACACTTAAAACTTGTTTTTTTACTATGAGCGAAGCGAAACTAAAGCCCACCGTCCTTTGGTTTACCGGCTTATCGGGATCGGGGAAAAGTACAATATCAGAGAAAGTTTTTGCAGAATTAAAAGAGCAAGGACTCAAAGTAGAGCATTTAGATGGGGATGCGGTTCGGGAAGTATTTCCCACTACCGGTTTTTCCAAAGAAGAAAGAGACAGCCATGTTAAGCGGGTAGGTTTCATAGCCAGCCTGTTACAGAAACACGGCGTTTTTGTGGTAGCATCATTTATTTCCCCATATCAGGATGCCCGGGATTTTGTCCGAGATATGTGTGAGGATTTTACTGAAATTCATATATCGACTCCGCTTGAAGTTTGTGAAGAGCGAGATGTTAAAGGTTTGTACGCCAAAGCTCGGAACGGAGAGATCGACAACTTTACCGGCATCAGTGATCCTTATGAAGAGCCGGAAAATCCCGAGCTGGAAATCGATACCACGGACATCACACCCGAAGAAGGGGTGCAGATGGTGCTGGATTATTTGAGCAGCAGGTGACGAGGCTTTGAGCCCTGGTTACGATGTAATGTAAAGCAATGGCGGTTGACGGTGGATAGGGATTGGGTACTAAGTGATTGAGTAACAAAGTGACAAAGGAACTAGGTACCAAACAACGTTGATGTCATTCTGAGGGAAGAGCGGAGCGAATGGGCTCGAAGAATCCGCCGGCCCATGGAATTGAGCTCCATTCCACAGGGACGGTAGTCGGAGACGCTTTCCTTGAAATAGCTTGTAAGCGTTTGAGGGATGAGGATCCTGCGCCAGTTGATTCTGGAAGATGCAAAGTAGGGCTGAGTTTGCCATCCAAGGAATGGTAATGGCACAGCAACAGTTATGTTTTTCCCTAATATTAGTAATAAATAATAGAGCTTTTAATGGGAAGTATTTTTATTTTCCATTAATAAAGATGGTCATTATGTTTTCAAATCCTTAATTTTGCCCGTTTTAGTTCTACTCAAAAATAAAATTAGCGAATGCATTTATATAAACTGAACCACATCCGACAGCTAGAGTCGGAATCTATTCACATCATGAGAGAAGTTGCCGCCCAGTTCGAAAATCCGGTATTGATGTTTTCCGGAGGAAAAGATTCCATAACGATGGCGCGGCTCGCACAAAAAGCGTTTTGGCCCGGTAAAATTCCATTCCCTTTTTTACACGTCGATACCGGTCATAACTTTGATGAAACCCTAGAGTTTCGGGATAATTTGATGGAGGAGCTTGGCGTAGATCTTATCGTAGCCAAAGTGCAGGATATGATCGACTCCGGACGTATAAAAGAGGAAAACGGCCCCAATCCCAGTCGAAATAAACTGCAGATTCCGACGCTCTTACACGCACTTGAAGAACATGATTTTGATGCCGCTTTTGGCGGTGCCCGGCGCGATGAAGAAAAGGCACGAGCCAAAGAACGATTTTTCTCGCACCGAGACGAGTTTAGCCAATGGGATCCTAAAAACCAGCGTCCCGAGCTTTGGAATATTTATAACGGACGGAAAAACCACGGCGAACATTTTCGTGTCTTTCCACTGAGCAATTGGACGGAGATGGATGTGTGGCAATACATTGCTGCTGAAGATATCGATATCCCCAATCTTTATCTGGCCCATGAGCGAGAAGTTGTGGAACGAGAAGAGACCTATTTGGCAAAATCGAAATTCATTACGCTCACGGACGGTGAAGAATATGAGAAAAGACAAGTACGTTTCCGCACTATCGGTGATATGACATGTACCGGAGCTTTCGCATCTGATGCTAAAACCATCCCTGAAATTATTGAAGAAGTAGCTTCGGCAAGAATTACTGAGCGAGGCAACCGAACCGATGATAAACGAGCCGAGGCCGCCATGGAAGAACGGAAGAAGCAGGGATACTTCTAGGGCAGTTTAAAGTGTTAAGTACTAAGTTTTAAGTGATGGCATATCAATCCTTTGAAGACCTGAAAGTGTGGAAGCGATCAACCAGATTATCGGTTGAGCTTACCAATTATTTAAGTGATTGTGATGATTATGCCTTTAAAAACCAGGTTTTAAGATCGGCCTTATCAATCCCATCAAACATTGCAGAAGGTGCGGAACGACAATCCAAAAATGAGTTTCGTTACTTCCTAAACGTAGCAAAGGGATCAGCAGCCGAGCTACGTACTCAGCTGTATGTGGGAATGGAAACAAATATCGTTGATAAAGAGCTCTCTAACAGATTAATCGCAGAGTTAAAAGAACTCTCTTCAATGTTACAAGGTCTGATTAAAAGCGTTGATGGAGAGCTTAAAACTTAACACTTTCGACTTTATATTCAGAAACTAAGATATTAATAACGAAGTTAATTTAGATTATAAATGAGTAATCAAGATCAAGCTAGTAAGTATCTCGACATGGACTTGCTTCGCTTTACGACGGCGGGCAGTGTAGATGATGGCAAAAGTACATTAATCGGTCGTTTGTTATACGACTCGAAATCCATTTTTGATGATCAGATGGAGGCCATCGAGGAGTCCAGTAAGAAAAAGGGAGACGAATACACCAACCTGGCACTTTTGACGGACGGACTTTCGGCCGAGCGAGAGCAGGGGATTACCATTGATGTGGCCTACCGCTACTTTTCGACGCCCAACCGGAAGTTTATCATAGCCGATACGCCCGGCCATGTGCAATACACGCGCAATATGGTGACGGGAGCTTCCACGGCGAATCTGGCTATAATATTAGTTGATGCGCGCAACGGAGTAATCGAGCAGACCTGTCGTCACTCTTTTATCGCTTCTCTGTTGCAGATAAAACACATTGTACTCTGCGTTAATAAGATGGATCTGGTTGATTACAGCGAGGAGCGATACAACGAAATTAAAGAAGAATTTAAAACCTTCTCCTCAAAACTGGATGTTCCCGACATCCACTACATTCCCATCAGTGCACTGTATGGGGATAACGTCGTTGAAAAATCCGACAATATGCCTTGGTACGGCGGATCAACGCTACTTTACACGCTCGAAAATGTACAGGTGGACAGTGATTTCAATCATGTTGACAGCCGATTTCCTGTGCAGTGGGTAACACGTCCGCAGTCGAAAGAATATCCCGATTACCGCGGTTATGCCGGACGTGTTTCAGGCGGTGTATTTAAGCCGGGGGATGAGGTTATTGCTCTTCCATCCGGATTTACCAGCAAAATTGATAAAATACAGACTTTTGAGCAGGACGAAGAAGAGGCTTTTCAGCCGATGTCCGTAACCATGACGCTGGAAGATGATATTGATATCAGCCGCGGCGATATGATTGCCAAGCCCGATAACCAGCCTACGGTGGATCAGGGTATTGATTTGATGGTCTGCTGGCTGAATAAAGAGCCACTGAAGCCGAACGGCAAATATGCCATCAAGCATACCACCAAAGAAGCACGCTGTATCATCAAAGAGGTGAAATACAAAGTGAATATCAATACGCTGCACCGAGTGGAAGGGGATAAAGAAATCGGTCTCAATGACATTGGACGGATTCGCATCCGAACCACCGAACCGCTCTTTTACGACAGTTACAAGCGCAATCGCGCAACCGGAAGCCTCATCATTGTGGATGAATTTACCAACGAAACCGTCGGCGCGGGGATGATTCTTTAAAGGCGGTGATTCGGTTATTGAGTGACTAAGCGACAAAGTGCCAACGGGAGAGATCTTTGTTTTACTTTCGGCAGGCTGATGACTGGAAAACAACTGCATTTTCATTTCGACGAAGCATCCAGCGAAGGAAAAATCTTGGTTTTTTTTGCCCAACATAGAGCTGACAGAAAGGATTAGCTCTGCAAA
>CAZYOD010000106.1:0-8269 GCA_964648635.1 uncultured Balneolaceae bacterium
TTATTCATCCATGCATCCGCCCATGTTAACCAGGGCTCATCTAAACACATAGGATCATTGCCCGGTGTATCAGGCATATCGGGCAGGCAGGTATACTCATTAGTACCTTCGCGGAGCAAGGTCATTTCCTCACCTTCACTTGCGGGCCAGTCTCTAATGGTAGCATTCTTTGCAATAGCGGAAGGAGCAGCACTCATAGCACTATTAATCTTGGCTTGTTTGTTGCTGTTTTCCTCGGTAGGCGACTGCGCATTTACGGAACCAACAAAAAAAATGATTCCCAGCAGTAGAGTTATTCCTTTTTTCATAGCTATATCTCCATTATCACATTTTAAATTTCGGGGTAGGCCGCTGGAGATGACAGCATATTAAAAAGTAACTCAATATTGTGACTAAAAGCTATTAAAATTAACCATTAAGAAATTAAATCTGATCTAAGGAGATAGCTCATAATTTTTAAAGTGCGACTTGAGTATATAGGCAAGGAGGTTAGGTTTGTTGCTTTCTGCAAACCCATTGATATACGTGGAGTTAAAAATGAAGGACTGATTAGCAAAGCTGGTCAGTCATTTTTATTAAGTAAATCCTTCTGATTCGCTTCTTTTAAACCCGAATTCCCAATGGAATAATCTTGGGATTGACCAGCTCCTCAAAATCTCTGTAAGGTAGTTTTACCAGTTCTTTGTGCGTCCCGGCATTAAAAGCGATCTCCTCATCTTCGGTAAGGGATTCTGCAACAATCGTATCCATGTCGTACAAATTGCCGAAGGGCGGCATTGCGCCAATTTCGCAATCAGGGAAAAGATTTTCGAATTCCTTTTCTGAAGCAAGCTTAACACTTTCGGCCCCGAGCGCATCTTTGATTTGCTCAAAACCCACCTGATGCGTTGATGGAAGCACAACCATCTTAAGGTCACCGTCAATTTTCATGATCACGGTTTTGGCCATATCCTTACCGGGTATATGAGCTGAGGCAGCAATTTCTTGGGCGGTATAGGCTTGGGAATGATTAACGACTACATACTTTTTATCGTGGGTGTCTAGAAATTCTTTGAGTCTGGAGAGTGGCATAATGTCCTCCTCGTGAGTTAATTTCCGGCTCTTGGATCTTTATATAGTAATATAACTGGAATTTAACTTTTTTGAGAGGAATAAAGGGGTAAAAACGGGAAATTAGTTGGGATCTCGTATAATGACAATAAGCGTAATATCATCGCTTTGTTTATCTGATTCCCGAAATGCTTCTACATCCTTGATTAGCTGCTCGATTGTTTCTTCCGGCGTGTAGTCAGGGTGATTAAGCAGCCACTCTTTAAAAGACCCCTCGCCATACATTTCGCCTTCAGCATTTTGGGCTTCGTTGATGCCGTCTGAGTAAATAATTATTTGCTGCCCCGGTTCAAGGGAAATTTCGCCGCAAGTATATTCTGCCGCTTCCATGATTCCCAGCATTACTCCGCCGTCGTTAAGGTGATGTATCTCACCACTTTCATAATCGATGTGGAAAGCATCGGTGTGACCCGCATTTATATATGAAAAAGTGTGCGATTGAATATCCAGTTCGCCACAAAACAGGGTGATGAATTTATCGATAGGAGTATCCCGATAGATAGATCGGTTGACCAGATCGATGGTTTTTCTCAGTGGGTGATCGTTCTCTATTAGAGTGCGTAACACGGATCTGACCGATGCCATTAGCAGCGAGGCCGGAATTCCTTTACCGGTGACATCCCCAAGCGCGAAAATATGACTGCTTTTATTTGTTGGAATAAAATCGTAATAATCGCCTCCTACCCGGGCGGCCGGTTGAGTAATGCCGGCTACTTGATAGCCCGGAATGTCGGGTGATTGATCAGGAACAAAGCCGGATTGTATAGAGCGTGCCAGATCTAATTTTTGCTCCAGCAGTACCTTCTGTTTTTGCTCCTCGTGTAAACGAGCATTTTCGATAGCGATAGCAGCTTGGTTGGCCAATGCTTGAAAAATAGGAATTTCATCGTCTGAAAACTCCCGATTTCCTTTTTTATTAATGGCCTGAATGACACCTGAAATTTCTTTATCCTGATTTAATAGGGGGACGCAGATCAGGTTTTTGGTTTCAAAGAGATTTGGTTTGATATCACCTAAAAAACGAGGGTCTTCATTTACATTGTTAACAATAAGGGGTTCTTGGTTGGTGAAGACCCATCCACCGATACCTTTGTCGGTAGGGATCTTCTGCCCGCTTATTTCTTCGGTCACAGGACCGGTCGGAATACTGAGAACAAGCTTGTCCGCATCTTCATCATATAACAGTAGAGAGCTCGCTTCACTGTCCATGATAAGCTTGACGGCTTTAATGATATCAAGAAGCAGATTATTGAGATCAAGATTGGAGTTAATTTGTCCCGTGAGCTTTATAAGCAGCTGAAGCTTCTCACTGTCTAACTGTGCCGTGGATGTATATGGGGTTGTTCCATTAGATTGGTCCATGATTACTCTCTAAATTCCCGTTAGCCATTTTTAATGGTAAAGAGTAGTTATTTTAGATTTCTCAATCAAATTCGCATTATTTGGTAAGTCTCTTATATTAATGATTCAAGGCGAGTTAGAGAGGATAAACACAAATCTAAAAAATTAGTTTTATGAATTATACTATAAATGAGCGTTATAACTGTATTATTTTTGAATTTAGCGGGGACTTGATGGGAGGTCCTGATGCGACAAAGTTTAATGAAAAGTTACACGAATTGATTGATCAGGATCGTAAAGAAATTATTGCGGATGTGAGTAATGTTAAATTCATGAATTCTTCGGGACTTGGAATTTTGATCGGCGGGTTGACAACCATGCGAAATGCCGGTGGGGATCTACGTATAGCCGGGGCAGACAAACGTATTGAAAGCTTGCTGATGGTAACGAAGTTGATAACTGTTTTTAACAGCTATCGCACTGTCGAAGAGGCAGTAGAATCGTATGAAGAGGATGAGAAAACCGAAGAAAGCTAGCCATCCAATTTTATAATATTAAATGCCGCAGGTCGTGAGATCTGTGGCATTTTTTATTCCGGATATGTTTCAGCGATGGCTACCACAAGATATAAGCCGTTCGTCACTTTTAGAGCAGTCTCATTGCTTTCGCTGTAACTCACGTATAAGGCTTCCGTAATTAGGAAAACATTGATTCACTAATCCCAAAACCCGAGGCCTTATGAAAACCCAGATAACTTTTTCAACGTTGATACTAGCTTTGGTGGTGAGTTTACCGCTGACGGTTTTATCTCAACCTGATTTAGATGATGCTGTAGAAGCCGTGCAAAAAGGTGATGTGGTTTTGCTTGCAACATGGTTTGCTGATGGCGGTGATGTTAACCTAACCCTCAATAATGAGAATACTCTTTTGATGCTGGCATCTAAGGTTGGAGATAAGAAAACCCTGGACTATTTGGTTTCGCAAACTCCTGAAATAAATGCCCGAAACAAAGCAGGTACCACTGCTTTAATGTTAGCCGCTAAGTACGGGCATGTCGATGCTGTAGTAATATTATTGGAGCATGGAGCGGATCCCACAATTAGAAACAATCGGGGAGTCACAGCTGCTCGCTTTGCCTTGGCGTATAATCACGATCATCTCTATGATCAGCTTCAGCAAGCCGAATTGGATGTAAAACCGAATTTGTAACCACTGGTTTAGTAGCAAACTATAAAATAAAAAAAGGCCGCTTCTGTTTAGAAGCGGCCTTTTATAAATGGAATTGAGAAAAGTTAGAGTTGATCTACTTTTCCAGAGTTTTTCCACTCCTGAATTTCCATTCGAATTTCTTGAGCTTTTTTCTTCATCGCTTGAAGAGTTTTGCGGGCGCGTGTTCCGGCCGCTTTATTGCCTTTGTTGTAGAACTTATTAATATCTGGTTCCAGCTGATCTAGCAGCTCGTTCATTTCATCGTATCGGCTCATTATATGACTCCGTTTGATTAGTATTAATAATTGATCAAATTCTTTCGATGGGATTTTATACATCGAATGGTCGAATCTAGGTATATGGATTTGTTGTGTCAAGTAAAAAAAGCCCTTTTTAACACAATAAGTGCGTTTTTCCCTAAAAAGAGGCAATAATTTCGGGATTTTTACAAATAAAGAGCTTCAATCGGGCTCTTTACTCAATAGCGATTGCGTGCTCCAAATCGGGAATTTGATTAAAATCGCGGGCCGTTGTAAGCTGCACAGGGCGGGATAAATCCGAAAATTCATCCGGAATCTGATTTTGTCGGAAGTCGTTGTCCATAGTGCTCCATTGCAGACTTTTCGTGGACTTGGTATCGGTAAATACCTCTGATTCATCTGATTTGGAAAAAATAAAAAGCTGATCGGCTTTCAGTTCATCATAAAGAAAGGATGCAAGACACGCCAGATCAATTACCATAGCTTGTTTACTCTGAACATCATAAATCAAAGTCGACAGGAGAAGTACGGGCTGCTGTGGTAAACTGCTTAGGAAAGAATGATCCAGCTTTAGTTTGTCATCTTCTAAAGTTATAAAATTTCGCTGACTGGGATTTATACCGATAGTAGAGACGCCCTGATCCGCAAAAAGAGCCACCAGGCGGTTGTTGAGGTCTTTGACGCTGCGAACGGTGGCTTCATCCCGCATAACGCCTGTCTGGATGATACGCTCGGTATAGGCGCTGTCAGAGTGGATAATAATTGAGCGTACGTCTTTATCTTGCTGCTGAGAAAGGGATCGGGCAAGAGTAGTTAGAAATACGCCATTGTCGAGATGCTCATAGTCAAGTGCTGCAATATAGTGCATGGTTGTAAATCAGATAAATTACTTGTTTGAAAGTGATGATGAGCTAAAACTGTGGGGAAGCAGATCGTTACTGAAATGAACTGATTCAGAATGGTCAGCGTGGTGCAGGTGAATTTGTTTGTTCGGCAAATGTTCGATAATAACTTGACGGCAGGCTCCGCATGGGCTGCTAAATTCACCTTTGCGCGTATGCACGTGCAATGTCTTTAGTTTTTTACTGCCGTAAGTCAGCGCTTTGGCAATTGCAATACGTTCGGCACAGAGTCCCATGTTCCAGGAAGTACATTCTACATTCACGCCGGAATAGTAACCGTCTTCAGTTTCCAAGAGCGCCGAGACCGGGAAGTCAGATTCATCAACAACTGCGTTATCCAACAGCTCTGTTAACGTGTGGTCGATATTTACATCCGAGCTCAATTTTAAATCAGCGAATGAACAGTTGGCCAAAGTATCGGGCTTGAGCAGATTAACCGAAAAATTTAACTCTTCTTGCCACAGAGTATTCATCGTAGCATCCGGATCATCCGTAAATAAAGTATCCGGTTGGTCCCCCTCGCTTAAGCAACAAAAAAGGGCATTTTGTACGGCACTGATACTCAGCGGATAAGAAATGTTTTCGATACGAATGCCCGGAAACCACCGGCCGCCTTTGCTGCGTACGATAGCTACCGACTGTCTTTTTGAATAAGGAGTATAATTGTGTTCACGCAGTGTATGGATGTCCATCATTATTCTATAATTGATGAAACTACCGCATCGGCTACTCTGGCTCTTATTCGGCTGATATTTTTGCCGTAAGAGCGGTGCGGATAAGTTCGGTTTGTTAAAATTATAACGGCCATATCCCGTTTGGGATCAATCCAGTAGCTGGTGCCTGTAAAACCGGTATGTCCAAACGATTCATCGCTCATTAGCGATCCCGCCGTACTGAACCCTTCGCTCTTTCGGTCATATCCCAGTCCCCGGTTCACCTGTTTTGATTGGCGTTTTGTAAACTCTGTCACTGTTGTGGAATTGAGATAGCGGCGGCCGGCATACGAGCCGTTACTCAAGAGCATTTGACAGTATACGGCCAGATCTTCGGCTGTCGAAAATAATCCCGCATGCCCGGCCACACCGTTCAGGTAGTACGCCCGCTCATCGTGGGCCTCAGCCTGTATTGTTTTCATCCGGTAGGTAGTATCAATCTCTGTGGGAGGGATGCGTTTGGAAATCCATTTCCCCACTTCTTGGGGATTAAAAAATGTAGACTTCATCCCAAGTGGGTAGTAGAACGTTCCCCTGACGTATTTATCAAGCGGTTTTTCTGTCACCTGTTCAATAATTTCGCCAAGTAGGATAAAGCCGAGATCGCTGTATTTGTACTGCGTGCCGGGATCATAAATCAGCGGCTCATTTTTTATGGCTTCAATAATCTCTTCTTCTGATTTCAACGAGTCGATATATACTTTGAAAGCAGGGAGTCCTGAGTTGTGAAGCAGCAGATTTCTGATTGTAATATCACTTTTTTTACCATCGCTGAATTCCGAAAAGTACTTACTGACTTTGTCATCAAGACTTATTATCTCTTCATCAACCAGTTTCATGACGGCAGGAGTAGTCGCAGTCACTTTGGTGAGCGAGGCCAAATCATAAATGGCATCTTCTTTGATGGGATTTAGTTTCTCATATGTCTCGTAGCCAAATCCCTTTTGATAGGCGATGCTGCCGTTTTTGATAACTGTAACAACGCCACCCGGGAAAGTGGAATCAAAGACTGCGCTTTGCATGATTTCATCGACCTTGCGGAGTGAATCACGCGAGAATCCTGCAACTTCTGGTTTATCATGGCGCAGCGCAGTTTGCGGAAGCGTAATTCCATAGTTAAGAGGGTACATGCCGGGAATCTCGATAGGCATGCGCCCACTGATTTCAGATCCGCCGAAAAGGGCGGGAACCGTATTTTTTACCTGTCCGCTATTGGCCGACCAAGCCATCAGTTGAACATTGGTATCCGGCAAATCCTGCACCACATAGGGGTTTCCGAAAGCAATTAACGCCGAGGGCTTATCTTTATATAGTTTCTTTAGAAAGGAGAGGTGCTCTTCGCTGAGCTGCACTTCCTGACCGGATCGCACATAGATAAACGATCCGATGATAATGAGATCCGCTTCTTGGGCATCTTCCAGCATTTGTTCTTTTTCTTCTTTACTGGTTCGCCGATCTAAAACATGTGACATTACATGGGGATGATAATCTTTGATATGGGAGACAAGCGAAGATCCCGCTCTCCCCGTGCTACCGTCTGAAACGGAAACTACCATCAGTTTTGGGAATTCAGAGGCTCGGATCGGTAAAATGTCATCATTATTGTTGAGGAGTGTGAGCGACTTTCGGCTGATTTCATCGGCGATTAGCTCATGTTCGCGGCGATTTATTTTTGAACTCAGTGCATCGATATCTACCTGGTTCTTCTCAAAAAGTCCCTTCTGTTTTTTCCAAACAAGTAATTTACGGACGGATTTGTCGATTCGGGATTCCGAGATTTTTCCGGTTTTAACAGCTTGTTCAATTTCGCGCAGTGCCGTCAGTTCATCGGGACTTAACAGCATAAGATCTGCCCCTGCTTTAAGTGCTTTTACAACTGCTTCACCGGGCGAAAAGTGGGAATAAATTCCTTTCATATCCAGACCATCGGTCACTACCATCCCGTCAAATTGCAGGCTGTCGATTAAAATGCGGTTGAGGATACTTGGATCCATTGTTGCCGGTAAGACGGTATCTGCGCTTATCTTCGGGAATGAAATATGAGCGCTCATCACGCTGCTGATGCCGCTACCGATGGCTGATTTGAAAGGAATAAGCTCCAGCGAATCCAGCCGGGTAAAATCGTAATTTATAACCGGCAGTGAGAGGTGAGAATCCATATCGGTATCGCCATGGCCGGGAAAGTGCTTGGCGGTTGCAATTACGTTTTCCGACTGAACGCCTTCAATAAACTTAGTGCCAAAAGTTGCTACGGTTTGTGGATCTCCTGAAAAGGATCGTACATTTATAACTGGATTTTGAGGATTGTTATTAACATCCAAAACCGGTGCTAGAATTTGGTTTACACCCAGAGCTTTTGCTTCACGGCCCGTAATTTTTCCCATCCAATAGGCGTATTCGGGGTCTTGCGTGGCGGCAACACCCATAGCCGGCACAAATCGTGTTGTTCCGCTTACACGCATGGCGGCACCGTATTCCATATCCTGTGTTACCCATAGCGGTAGGTTGCTGGCCCGCTGCAGTTTGTTGGTTAAAACAGTCTGACCATAAATATCCCCGTTAAAGAACACAAGACCTCCCACATTAAAATCTTTGACCTGATTCAACAACTGCTGGTAGGCGGCATCCCCATCACTTTTATAATAACCGTAAACCCGAATGAAAAACAGCTGGCCAACTTTTTCTCTGAGAGACATTTCAGCCAGCAGGGAATCCACATTAATCTCCTCCGGTT
>CAZYOD010000107.1:0-536 GCA_964648635.1 uncultured Balneolaceae bacterium
TTTTGTACTCAATGGCTCCCGCTTCTGTTTGCGCCATGCTCACAAAACGCCGGGCCTGTACCTCAATTTCATTGCCGTTATCCAGTCGGGCGGTAAAAGAACGCTTCAACAGTCCCTTTTTCATGTCAAGAATTCGCTTAAAATCCTGTACCTCACACTGAGCTAAATCAAGCTGCTGGTCGTTTATATAAACATCGATGCCGATCCAATTCACCGAATTCAAAACTTTGGCAAAATACTCAGGGTATCCATTTTTCCACCACCCCACTTTTGTTTTATCGGGATAGTATATCCCCCCAACGTAGCTGCCTTGTAGGGAATCACCGCTGTAATGCTCTTCAAAATTTGCCCGCTGCCCCATGTGTCCGTTCCCAATACTAAAAATGCTTTCAGACGCACGCTGGCGATCGGGGTCAAAACCCATTTCTATAATTTTCCAGGGATCAGTTTCTAAATACTTTCTCATAATCAGTAGATCAAAATAAACTTATTTATTAAGTATTCAACTGTTTAAATAATTTTCGGGGCGTCAATCC
>CAZYOD010000107.1:546-8245 GCA_964648635.1 uncultured Balneolaceae bacterium
AATAACAACATCAGCTCCATTTAAAATCTTTGCATCTCCAACGCCAACGCAAGCCATACCGGCTGCTTTTGCCGCCTTAACGCCCGATGAAGCATCCTCAAAAACCAGACAGTCAGAGGATGGAATGTCAAACGCCTCAGCCCCCTTCAAAAAAACCTCTGGGTGCGGTTTTGATTTTTCGATTTTTGTGCCGTCGATAACAACTTTAAAAGTGTCATCCAGCTGAATATAATCCAAAATATATTGAGCATTCTTACTGGATGACCATATCGCCAGCTTGATATCCATTGATTTAAGCTCATCTAAAAAAGCGGGAATACCTTTTAGGATATCATTCGGTGTTAATTTTTTGATATAATCTTG
Organism: uncultured Balneolaceae bacterium; assembly: GCA_964648635.1. Taxonomy (GTDB): domain Bacteria; phylum Bacteroidota; class Rhodothermia; order Balneolales; family Balneolaceae; genus Fodinibius. The sequence goes on from CAZYOD010000107.1 coordinate 910, forward strand.
ATACCAGCCATTTTTTTGATCCATCAACTGCTGAAACTTTTCCGGAGACACCCTCTGGTCATCAAGTGCAAGAATAGTTTCTAAAGACTTGCTTCGGCTTAATCCCTTTAACTTTTCATTTTCCTTTTCATTAAAAGGAATACCCAGGGAACCGGCCAGCTTTTTCCACGCCTTAAAATGCAAATGAGCAGTTTCAACTATTACGCCATCCAGATCAAAAATACAGCACTGAGGTAAATACACGTATCATTACTAAGAGTTAGGAAGAAAATTTTCATGTGCCTAAATGAAAATAATATTTATAAGATGCAAGAATTTCCCGCCGAAACGACCAAGAAAAACCTAACTTTTTTTCATCTATTCTGTCGTTTATATCTCGGTGCTTGAACGCAGGATAAGCTCAGGAGAAAATACTTTTTGGGTGGGATTCGAGGTTTTGTCCTGCATCCGCTCGATCAGCTTTTTAGTTGCGTAACTTCCCATATCGTGCATGGGTTGACGAATAGTTGAAAGACCGATATAACTTGATATGGTGATATCATCGTAGCCGATAACCGGAATTTTGACCCCCTTCTCCTGCATAGCTTTGAGTGCTCCTACTGCTTGAATATCCGAAGAACAAAAACAAGCTTCAGGAATTTCAGAAAGTTCAAGCAACTTCATCATCGCTTCGTACCCGTTCTGCTCAGAAAAGCCATCACGATCCATAGAGTCTCCCGTTACAATAAGCTGCTCATCAACAGCGACACCAGCCTCTTTTAATGCTTTTTTATAACCTTCAATTCGCTGCTGGCCGGGTTTAGAAGATTTTAGTGCGCTAATCATTGCGATGCGTTTGAGTCCTTTACCAAGAAAATACTGCATCCCTTTTTCAATGCCTTCCTCATTGTTAACGCTTACAGCATCCAGGCCGGAATAAAATTCATCTATCAGAGTGATGGGGATATCGTAATCTTGTAGTTTCTTCAGCTGGGGATCACGCAAGTGCGTAGAAATAAACAGGTAACCATCAGCCCATTGGCGTTTAATAATATTTTCGACCTGGGCAAACATATCGCCACCGTTATTCTGGATATTGAAAATATTTAGGTCGTACTTATATTTTGAAATCTCATCCTGAATTCCGGCCAGCACTTCCATAAAAAAGTAGTTTGACAGCAGTGGCACTACCACCATAATAATATTTTTCTTTTTCCGTGCCAGTCCCTGGGCATAAGCTTGGGGGTAATATCCCAGCTTATCCGCGATTTCTAATACTTTTTCACGCGTATCATCAGAAATTCCTCCGCTGTTATTTACTACTCTCGAAACGGTGGCGATGCTAACTCCCGCCTTTTTTGCGATATCATAGATTGTACTTCCTGCCAAAGTAATCCCTTTTCTATTAGTATTTAAGATATAAATTCAAGTTACTCCCCTTCCAAATTCATTAGTTTGTAACTAAAGATTTCGAGCTTCTAAAGCAAACAAGATTATGTATTCATGATTTGTATTACATCCATAAGTGCCCTGGCTTTCACTTGGGTTTCCTCCCATTCTTGAAGCGGATCGGAGTCGCTCGTGACTGCACCGCCAACTGAATAAAATAGATTTTGATTACGGATAATGGCTGTTCGTATTACGACATTGAAATCAAAGTCATCCGTGGGTGTAATATAACCGATTGCCCCGGAATAAAGGCCGCGGCGGTAGTTTTCAAGCTCCTCAATGGTTTTCATTGCACTAATTTTAGGAGCTCCGGTCATCGATCCCATGGGGAAACAAGCTTTCAGGATTTCGATGGGATCTTTTTCCTTGGCCTCTGCCTTAACGGTCGAAACCATTTGATGAACAGTTCCGAATGACTGAATATTAAACAGTTCAGGCACTTCAACAGACCCGATTTTGGCAATGCGACTTAAATCGTTACGCACCAGATCGACAATCATCAGGTTTTCGGCACGCTCTTTTTCGGATGATAAAAGCTGCTGCCTTAATCGCTGATCAGTGCTCTGATTTTCACCGCGTTGTGAAGTTCCTTTAATAGGCTGAGAAAAAACAGAATCTCCCTGTTTCCGTAAAAAGCGCTCCGGTGACTGACAGCATACTGCCAAATCTCCAGTCTCAAAATATGCTCCGAAAGGAATCGGACCAATTCTCTTCATTTCTTTGTAAAGCTCTACCGGAGATCCCCGAAACTTGCCCCCCATTTGATGCGAAACATTTATTTCATAAAAATCCCCCTCATAAATACGCTGCTGCGCCTCTTTAATAATGGAGAGATAATCATGCTGCGAAATTTGGGATTCAAAGTTTGACAGCGTATAACACTCATTTTTTTCGGAAATGGTGTTCAATGCTGACTTTTGCGGCATATTTCCGACCAAAACTTCAGCCTCACCCGAAACTCGATTTACCTCCAACAAAAATCCCGGCAACATAAAATGCATATCGGGAGCCCCAATTTTATCGGGATTACAAGAGGTGAGTTTTTCCAAGTGGTTTTTTAAGTCATAGCCGAGATATCCGAAAAACCAATTATTATGTTTTCGTCTAAAATCAGCCAAGGCTTCCCAAGGATTCCCAACCTTTTTTACAGACTTACCGCTGCTTGTAATTTCAATTCGATCATTTATCGCTTTTATCTCAGCTTTGGGTAAAGCTGCCAAATATGATTTACGCGACCACGGATGATCATTCGACTGGGATTCCAGCAGCATCACTGTCCCCTGACGGGAAAAGTATTTGAGCAAAGCATCCAGATCAATCATGGACATCCAAGGGTTTAAGATTTTGATCTCTATATTTTATAAAGCGCTCTTTTAGTCCAATAAGCAACTCATTTTCATTATTAAAGTTGTGAGTATCAACCCTGCCGACGGGTAAAATTTCACGTACTGAATTACAAATAAAGGCGCTATCCGCTTTTAAAATATGATCCGGGGGAAATTCACCGACCTTAACCTCTAAATTTTTCTGATCGATTATTTGCAGCACGATATCTCTGGTAATGCCCGGTATCAAATCACATTTAACAGAGGGCGTATAAATATTGTCATCTCTGATCCAGAAAATGTTTGCTATGGTTGTTTCTGATATATGGCCGTCTACGGTTTGCATAAGAGCTTCATCCCCTCCTTTCTCTGCCGCTTCGCGGGCAGCTAAGATATAGTTGATGCTGTTCGTAAATTTGACGTTTGTCGGCAAAGACTCTGATGGAATTCTCCTCTGCGCAACGGTAACCAAATTGGGCATGTTAAAACGAACAGGACAAGCTGAAGCGGTAAGCGAAAAATGAATCTCGGAGTTGTCATCAGGATGATATCCTCGTTGGCCATCCCGCCAAACCTGTAGGCGGACGATGCCATCATCGGTTAACAATTTATTCTTACTGAGTAAATCTAAAATGAGTTTCTTTAGCTGGATCAGATCAAACCGAAATGAAATTTCCAGAATATCTAATCCCTGGTACAAACGGTCGATATGCTTTTGTAAAAATAACGTTTGTCCGCTGTAAGTCCTGAATGTTTCAAAAACGCCATCCCCGTACATTAGTCCGCGTGAAACAGCCGGGACAATCGGCTCATCAGCGGGAATCATATTGCCGTCAAATATAATCCAATTGTTATTCTCCATCAGAAACCATAGCTCGTAAACTATCATATTGACTTTTACCGGTATAACCCAAAAAGACCTGTCGAATATCTCCTTCGGAATTGTAGATCATCTGGGCCGGTAATCCCGGGACATGAAATGCAGAAAACTGTTGTGAACCGGCAACAAAATGAAAAGGGAAGCTGTGTTCTTCGATATAAGAAACCACATCGTCTTTGCGAAGCCGCACAGCTGCAGCTATAACTTCGATCTTCTGTGGATGCTCACTTTGAATTTGGGCCAGCTCTCTGTGGGATTCAATCGAAGTATTCGACCAACCCGACCAAAAGTCCAGCACCACGATTTGTCCTCCAAAATCAGAAATACGAAGACTATCAGAAGATTGCACCTTTGGCCACCAAACCGTTTTTAGTGAGTCTTGAGCCACTATACGTTCTTTAAAGTCTGATCGCTCGGCACTTCGATTACTCAAAGTGAAGAAAGCAATCAGTCCGGCAGCAACTAATGCCACAATTAGCAAAAATTTGTTAAAATGCTTTGGATCTATTTGCATAATTTAATCTTGTTCCGGAGATAAAATAGTGCCGGAAATCGGAGGAAGTGATATTTCTATTTGACTATTTTTGATTTGTACCCGGCTGCCTTTTAATAGATTTTGGAAATGTTTGCCCTGCTTTACTTGGAAGTTGTTAAGCGGTAAATCAACCTTCCGGATTTGTTCCGATCGGTTTATAACTACGATGCAAAACATCTGCGTATTTAAAAACCTGGCGAAGGCCAATATATTTTTTTTGTTGTCCACCAGCAATTCCTGAAAAAATCCGGTTTGTAGCGGCAAATGTTGATTCCGAATATTACCCAGCTGCTTATACCAGTTAAAAAGATCTTCATCAAAACTGTTTTCGTCTGCTGGACGCTCTTGTCCCAATGGATGTTTTACTTCAGGATCATAATCAAATTCCTCCCAAAGCATCGGCTTGCGGTCGTCGGGATCGTCGGCACCCCACATTCCCGCTTCAGTGCCATAATAAATCATCGGCGTTCCCACATATGTGTACTGGAATAATGCAATCAGCTTCTGGAGCTGGCGCTCTTTTCGAGTCGGTTTTCGGACATCAAACCCTTCTTCTGGACGGGTTTTGGTATCGAACTTTCGTCCCGGATTTACAATCATCGAGGCCAGACGCGGAGTATCGTGACTTTCCATCAGATTCTGCATCACAAACTCAGCATCCTCGGGAAGGCTCTGCCTGAGATCGTGAAGCCTTTTTATGAAATCGGCCGGCGTTAAAGATTCATCAATCATATAATTCTGCACAGCCTTGGTAAAAGGATAATTCATCGTGGCAGTAAAAAGCCCGTTACCAATCCACTCGTGACCCTTCTCTGTCCATACTTCCCCCACCGTATAAGCTTCTGGATTAATTTCCCGAACCAACGCATTCCATTCTAACCAAAAAGCTTTACCAATCTCTTCGGGAACATCCAGACGCCATCCGTCAATTCCGTCGGTGGGGTCACCGTCGCCATCGGGGTCCATCCAGCGTCTTGTAATTGTAAAAATATGCTCTCTGACCGCCTTGGGTAGCGTACCGTCAACTTCGTTAAAAACGGGGAGACTTTCGACGCCCCACCACCCTTCATACTCAAAGCCTTCCTTTCCATTATCGGGATCAGCATAAGACTGCACCGAATACCAGTCCCTGTACTTCGAGCCGCGTTGGTTTTCTTTTAGATCCCGAAAAGCCCAAAAGTCGGTACCTGTATGATTAAACACTCCGTCAATAATGATTTTCATATCCCGCTTATGGGTCTCCTCTATAAGGTGCAGGAAAAGTTTGTCAGCAGATGTCCACTGCCAGGTTGCCGGATCCTCAGGATCTTCCTCAGCGATAATGGCTGAATCTCCTTGGGGGTCCGGACCGAAATGACGGTCAACATGATGGTAATAACTGGTATCGTATTTATGGAGAGAAACGGCATCAAAAATTGGATTTAAATACAGCCCACCGATCCCCAAATCTTTCAAATAATCCAGCTTATCAATAATTCCCTGAAGATCTCCGCCGTAACGACGCCGAAACACACCATTTTTAAATGAATTACCAAGTGAGTTTTCCCATTCTGAACGCTCATACCAGTCACCGGTCCAGGGAGAAATTTCCCATCCTTCAGGACCTGCGATTCGCTCGCGGGTAGGATTGTTGTCGGGATTGCCGTTTCGAAAGCGTTCCGGAAAAATCTGATACCAGATTACATGTTTTGCCCATTCAGGTGCGTGGTAGGATTCATCTCCCGATAAAAAAGCTCTATTATTTTTTGGCAGATTTTTCATTGCCTGAAAGATATAACATGATCAAATCGAAATAATGTCCGCGATGCGTAAAAGCTCTTTATCCATTTTGGGATTCTTTTGGGTAGCTTTTTTAAAATCAGTAAAATGCACTTCGCGATTTTGCACTCCAACCATCTCGTTACAGTGTCCTTGCTGAAGGGCTTCAACAGCCGTAACACCCAACCGGCTGGCTAATACTCGGTCAGTACTGCTGGGACGCCCTCCCCTCTGCACGTGACCTAAAATAGTCACCTTCGTCTCATATCGGTTACCAAAATGTTCCCTTACTTGTTCCTCAAGATCATAAACGCTGCCATTTCTGCCGCCCTCAGCAACAATCACCAATCGGGACGATTTTTTACGCTGCGATGTACGCTCCAGAGATTCAAACAATTTTTCAATACCGCGGTCCACTTCCGGGATTAAAATTTCCTCCGAACCTGCACCAATTCCGGAATAAACCGCAATAAATCCCGCATCACGGCCCATTACTTCAATAAAAAATAGTCGATTGTGAGATGTAGCCGTATCCCGAATTTTATCCACGGCTTCGATAACCGTGTTCACCGCGGTATCAAATCCCACAGTGAAATCCGTGCCAAAGATATCATTATCGATGGTACCCGGTATCCCGACAATGGGAAAATCGTGTTCTTCACCAAATATCATAGCCCCCGTAAAGGTTCCGTCTCCGCCGATAACGACCATCCCATCCAACCCTCTTTTCCGGATGTTCTGCCAAGCCTTTTCCCGACCCTTTTCAGTCTTAAAATTCTCGCTGCGGGCTGTCTTTAGAATCGTGCCTCCCTGGTGGATGATATGTTTCACCGAGCCCGCATCCATCTTTTCAATTTCATCATTTATCAGGCCTTCATAGCCATGATAAATTCCATACGGGGTTATACCATAGTATACACAGCTTCGGACGACTGCCCTAATAGCAGCATTCATCCCGGGCGCATCACCGCCTGAAGTTAATACACCAATTTTCTCAAGGCCATTCTCTGAGGGCATAAACAGATCTAATTCTTTTATTTAAAATTGTGGCAAATGTGAAAGCTGAATATAAAATGTATCCAACCCTTATTGAATTTCTTCAATCAATTTTTGGCAATCCTCTTTTATTTGCTCATCATCCGGAGTTTTATTTGGGGCTTCCAATATTTCTTTGCAGGTAGAAACGGCCTGTTCCTCTTTCTTCATTTTTTTATGGACTCGGGCCAGGTCGTAAAAGTAAAGCAGGTGACTACTATTCAATGCTATGGCTTTTTCGATGTATTCGGCAGCTTTTTCGTTACTGGGATCACCCGGCAGTCCTCCAAAAAGTGTATTAACAGCAGCTTTTTCCATCCAGCTAAGATTCGCCACCTCAAAATTCCATCGTCCAAGCACATGCCAGGCACCCGC
>CAZYOD010000108.1:0-8175 GCA_964648635.1 uncultured Balneolaceae bacterium
TAGGCGGCACGCCCGTTTAAAAAGCGTCGATTAATTTTGCAGAGTGCTAATTTCGTCCGTTCCGGAAACCCAGAACCGACTCTCCCCTCAAGGGGAGGCAAAAACGGAGTCTCTCTCCCCACTGGCAGGGAGAGAACAAGAGAGGGTCAATCCAAATCTGATTTTATCATCACAATACCGACCATCGCCAACAGTCCGATTCCGGCAATGCCCCATAGAATGAGCACCGGATCATCAGAATAGGTCCACCAAGCAGCAACCAGCGTGGGCGTCAGTGCTTTAAACAGCATGGACGAGAGTGACAGCCACCCGTTCGTTCGGGCATAAACACTGAAATCCATCTGCTCGGCTACGGCCGTCCCTTTGATAATGGTCATGATTCCTTTAGAGGTACCGAAAAACAGCGCAAAAAGTATTAATGCAGGCAGACTTTGGGGATACAATGCGGCACATCCGATACCGGCCGAGGCCGTGATGGTGGTAATGGTTCCGAGCTTCAGAGATTGATGCTTGCCGTCCAGCCAGATCAGCGTAAAACGCCCGAGCACCTGCATGGGACCAATGAGCGAGTAACTAAGAATGAGCAGCTGCTGGTCGGTGCCTACCTGAGACAGAAGTGGAATAAATAAAAAGGTGATGCCGGTGGCTATGCTGTTGAATACCACAAACCAGAGATTCAATCCCCAAAAGGTGCGCGGCTTAAAAGACGATTCGGTGAATAGTCCGAAATCCAACAGCTTGTTACTTTCAGATTTGGATGTGGAAGCCTGAGGCGATCCACGAGTTGGAAGCTTCCAAAAATGAATCGGCAGGGCGATAAACAGATTAACGGAAGCCAGTGCGAAAAGGGTCTGCTGCCAGCCGAGACTGCGGATCAAAAAATCGGTCACCGGAATAAAAATAGTGCTCGCAAATCCGCCGGCCAGAGTTAGCCAGGTAATCACCTTTTTGTAGTCGTCGGGAAAGGATCTCGTCAGCACATAGAACGCCGGCTCGTACAGCGACGAAGCCATGGCGATACCCATCAATATCCAACTGGCATAAAAGAGGTAGAGCGACGAAGTGCCGGCCCAAATCAGAAAGGCCACAATCCCCGCCGTCGTGCCGAAACTCATGACGATCCGCCCGCTGAATCGATCCAGAGCGTTACCCACAAAGGGTGCAGACGCAGCCCATGAAACAAAACCGATAGTCAGAGCCAGATTGATCTCTGAGGATGACCATCCGAACTCGTTATGCAGCGGCTCGTTGAACAAGGTGAAGGCGTAATAAAAGGTGCCCCACCCGATCAGCTGACTTATTGAAAGCCACGTCACCTGACGCAACTGTTCGTTTACCTGTCGAATTCTGACCAGCAGCCTGAGTATTGTTGTCATCGATCAGCAGCACGAGACGTTTTGGGATTCGGCTTCCAACTCCTCTCCTTTTTCCGTCCCGCATCCGCAGCCGGATTCGCTCTCCGCTTTGGCCTCTGTATCTTCGACACAACAGGCGTCCTCACTATCGACGGATCCGCCGCAGCAATTTTCTTCGGATTCAGTTTCGGATTTAGTATCCAGAATGAAATCGGTGCTGCAGACGCCGGTTTCGGGCAGGTGCAGTTCGATTCTGTCGGCTGCCTCATAATCGCCGGTAAGGTAGGCCGCGATAGAGCGCACTTGCTCGTATCCGGTGGCCAGCAGAAAGTTGGGGGCTCGTCCATAGCTTTTGATGCCGGCAATAAAGAAATTTTTATCGGGATGTTTGAGCTCGTTCACCCCGTGCGGCGGCACCGATCCGCAGCTGTGAATATTGGGATCGATGAGCGGAGCCAAATCTTCAACTGCCTCGATAGCGGGATCGATGGCCGTTCGCACTTCGCGAATCATCTCCAGGTTGGGACGAAATCCGGTGGTGCCTACGATCTGATCAACCGCTATGCTCTGCAGGCTTCCCTCGACATCGCCGGTGACCTGCAGATTGTGACCATTTTCCTCGGCACGTTTGATGCGCTGAAGCAAAAAGGGGGTATGAATTTTAACGCGTCCCTTCTCCACGGCCTGCCGGGCTCGTGCGCCCAGTTCCCCGCGCGCTTCCAGCTCGTCGTTTTCTCCGCCGCCAAACACCTTGGACAAATTGGTGCTGCGCATAATCCAGTGTACAGACGTGTCGGGATGATCATCCTGCAATTTTATGAGATCAAGCACCACCTGCATCGCTGAATGACCGCTTCCTACCACGGCTACTTCCTTGCCCGCATATTTTGTACGGTAGGTATTCAACACATCGGGGATACCATAACTTATAAACTCTTGGTTAGCTTTTTCGCCGGGCGCGGGAATACCGCTGGATCCCACAAAATTGGGGTTAAACCACGTCCCGGAGGTATCGATCACGGCTTTGGCTTCGAACTGGTATTCCCCGCCGTCGGATTCTTCGACGGTCAATATAAAAGGATAGTCTTCCCTGTTTTTGTCTTTTACTTTATCCCAGTTTTTGCGGCTGACAGCCGTAATTTTTGAATTCAGCCGTAATCTGGATTTTATCTTTGGCAAAGAGGCAAGCGGCAGCAGATATTCTTCGCGAAATTCTTTTCCTGTCGGTAGTTTATTTCGTTCGGGGGATATCCACCCGAGTTTGTCCAACAGTCGTTTTGCGGCTTTGTCGATGTTGAATTCCCAAGGGGAAAATAGCCGAACGTGCTGCCATTGCCTGATGGCATAGGCGGCTTCGGGTCCGGCTTCAAATATGATAGGCTCTTCGCCTTTTTCCAGCAGGTGCACTGCTGCTGCCAGACCTACCGGTCCGGCTCCGATAATGGCGACGTGTTTCATAGTCTTTGGGATGTTTTTGTTTGTTGTTGGATGTTCACCCTAAAGACGAATGAAAAATCGAAAAGACGAGATTTTTTTATTTTTTTAAGTTGGATTAAGTTAAACCGCTAAGAGCGCAAAGACGCAGAGGAATTAATTTAATGCTGAGTCTTTCTCTGCTTATAGATTATATACTCCAATCACTTACACCCCTCCCCGCCATAGGGCGGTACTCCCCTCAAGGGGATTACAACCACCTTATCCAGAGAGTATCACCGGATGGAAAGACCAGCCATCCGATGATGATTTAAAGCTGTCTTCAAGCAGCTTTCGGTTTACAGTTCTTAGACCGGGTAATTCATTGACGGGATCCGTACCGCAGCAGAGCTACGGTAAGAGATATAGACCCCAATCGTAAGAAGACGATTCAAACTGCCTTCACTTTCGAAAGCACATCTTCCAGAATCAAATAAAGGCAGGGCACAATCACCAGGATAATAGAGGTGGCAAAAACAATTCCGAAACCAAGCGATATCGCCATGGGAATTAGGTGATAGGCCTGACGAGAGGTCTCTAAAATAATCGGAGTAAGTCCGCCGAAGGTAGTCAAAGTCGTTAACATGATCGGACGAAAACGACGAAGTCCCGCTTCGTGTATGGCATCAAAAACAGATCGTGTGGCACGTTTCTTATTTGCAAGATCAATCATTATAAGCGAGTCGTTCAACACAACCCCGGATAGAGCGATCACCCCCATCAGGCTGACAAGCGACAAATCATAACCCAACAGGATGTGTCCGATTACGGCACCCACAATACCGAAAGGAATGGCACCCATGACAATCAGCGGCTGAATATAGTTGCTAAATGCAATCGCCAGTAGGGCATAAATGATTAGCATTGCGAGCAGAAACCCACCCCAAAGAGCTTGGGTCGATTCTCTCATTTCTGCTTGCGAACCCTCAAAACTCCATGTTATGCCGGGGAATTCATCTCTGAGCTGCGGAAGTACTTCGTTTTGTATTGATTGTAGCACGCGCGTAACCGCGTTGGCAGGTTCGGCATCCATCCCCACCGAAACAACCCGGCGGCCGTCGCGTCGGTTAATGGAGGTAAAAGCTTCTCCGCGTTCTATTTTGACGACATCCAGTAAAGGAACTTCCACACCCTCCGGCGTTTGAATAACAAAATCCTCGAGATGATAGATATCTTTGCGCTGCTCCCGTGGCAACTTCACCCGCACTTCAATCTCATTCGTCCCCCGCAGCTGACGCATGGCAAGTGCACCGTAAAAAGCATCGCGCAGCTGCTGCCCCACCATTGATGAAGTCAGCCCCAGCTTACGACCTTCGGGAAGGAGCTTGAAATCAAACTGCGATTTACCCCTGTTGTAATTGTCGTTTACATCCCGCGTGGACTCGAATGATTCTACGCGCTCCATAAATGTCATACTGGCTTGTTCAAGCACATCGATATCGGAATGGCTCAAATCAACGCTGATATCTTGAGCCCAACCTCCGGGTCCCCGTTCTGCTTCAAAGGTAATCTGATCCACCCCCTCGATATCGCCTATTTCATCCCGCCAAAGCGCGATAACGTCATTCGCCGTCATATCGCGCTCCGAGGGCGGCTTCATCACAATTTCGACATCAATAAAACTCTGTCCCCGTACATTGGTTTTTATCCCTTCGGCCACGCGAAAAAGATCATGCTCCTCAAACATCCGGTGGGTTGAATTGGTAATTTCGTTGGCCACCAGCGCCGCCTGATCGGGTGTGGTACCCACGGGAAGAGATACCCCGGCTTCGATTTCATCAGCCGAAACTTCGGGCATCATAATCATCCCCATATGATCGCTGTAACCATAACCCCCGACAATAAGCAGCAGCGAAATTGCCGCACTCAATGTGATATAGCGGTGGCGAAGACAAAGATCCAAAAAGCGGCGATAATAAGTATTAACAAAACGATTAAATCGATCGGAAAACGCCTGCTGCCAGCGATGTATGTGCTGACCTATTTTGAACCTACTTTCTTCGGAGGAGCTGTGTGCCAGATGCGCGGGCAGAATAAATAGAGCCTCCAGCAGTGAAACGGCAAGTACGATGATAACCACCGCCGGCAACGGCCACCAAAACTTTCCGGTAGTCCCCGGAATAAACAGCAGCGGGACAAAAGCGATAATATTGGTCAGGATAGCAAACGTTACCGGTTTGCTCATATCCCGCGCCCCTTCTATCGCAGCATCAATAAAACTTAGTCCCTGCTGCCTGAACTCATAAATATTTTCGCCCACTACAATGGCATCATCCACCACAATACCGAGCACCACCAGGAATCCGAACAGCGAAATCATGTTGATGCTTAATCCGGCAAGCGGCAGAAACAGCACCCCGCCCACAAAGGAAATGGTCATGCCCATCATAATCCAAAAAGCCAGCCGGTATTCAAGGAAAAGCGCCAGGATAAACAAGACGATCAAAATTGCCAGCGCCCCATTTTGGGTAAGCAGCGATAACCGTTCTCGATAGTCATCAGCGGTGTTGCTATCGATCCGGTACTGAATTCCCGGTGGAAAAGTCCTTTCAGCATCCTCAAGAATACTTTTTACAGTCTCGGCTATCTCCAGGGGCGATTGGTTTCCAATCCGGGAAATTCCGAGATCTACGGTAGGCTGCCGGTTAAATTCCCCATGAAAGCCGGTTTCTTCAAAGCCGTCGGTTATTTCTGCCAAATCTGCCAATGTCACCGTCCCGCCGGACTCCGAAGAAATAATTTCTACACGGCCAAACTCTTCGGCCCATTGCTTGCGTTCCTGCATTCGCAAAAGAATTTCCCCGGCCTTGGTTTCGACCGCACCAGCCGCGACGTCTTCGCTTGATTGAGCAATGATATCAGCTATTTCTCCGAGAGTCAGATTATACTCACGAAGCTTATCACGCGGAACTTCAACGTGAGTAACATAGTCGGGGACATTGCCGATTTCTACCTGGGTGATCTCTTCGCTATTTAGCAGTTGATCACGAAGATTTTCGGCCAGCTTCCGGAGGGTCCAAATGTCCGCATCCCCGTACAGTCCCACCGACATTACCTCACGTTGATTCGACTGTAGCTGAACCTCCGGCCGCTCGATATCATCGGGGAATGTCCGGATTCGATTCACTGCCTGATCAATATCCTGGAATGTCTGCATCCGGTCGGTGCCGGCAACCAGTTCGATTGAAACCTGTCCCGATCCCTCATTGGCCGTTGATGTCACTTCTTTAATCCCCGACACTCCGCGAATAGCCTCCTCGATTGGCCTGAGAATACCCTGCTCAACCTCCGCAGGCGCCGCGCCGGGATATGTCACACTGACCTCCACGATATCCAACTGATACTGTGGAAACACCTCTTTTTGGATGTTGAACATTGTCCAAATGCCGCCTCCGATGAGAATCAACATCAGCAGATTGGCGGCGATGGGGTTGCGAGCCATAAAAGCGATAGGGCCGCTGCCACTACTGTTGGTATTTGAACCGAGGTTATCCATTAATTTTTAATTACTGCTGTGAAATATCACTCATTCAATATTTACTGATGCAGTATCCTGCTCGGAAATAGTTTCTGATTCTTCCAGTCGCAGGGGCGCGCCGTCGGTCACGGTTGTCAGGTTGGTTGTAACCACCTGATCTTCACCATTTAATCCACTGCTAATGTAAGCGTACTGCGCATCCTCAAAAACAATATCCACGTCTTGAATGTGCAACTCTTCTTCTTCCATGATCCAAACGGTATCGCCCTGGCGAATGTAATCACGGTTGAGGCGCGTAACGCCCGAAAGAGGTTTGGCCTTAATATGAGCTTCCACAAAAGAACCAATCATAAGGCGGGGCAGATCCGAATTTTCGGACCGATAGGCAAGCGGATCCGGCACTTCTATAATGACCCGTGCCATGCGAGTCTGCTCTTCCAGAGCACCTACCAGTCGGTATAAATAGCCCGTGCGATATTCATCTTCTGCCCAGGCAGTTCGATTTCTGATTCTCACTTCCGATCCCTGCCCTTCATTTGAGAAATCAAGCCAGCGAAGTTTCGAAAGTGGTATTGTTGCTTCCACCCAGTAGGTATCCAATCCTACCAGTCGTCCCAGCTCTTCGCCTGCCGCCACCTGGGAGCCCACATTTACGTTCCGGCTAAGAATGTGTGCATCAAACGGAGCTTTAATAGTTGTGCGTTCCAGTTCCAGCTCTGCTTGTTCTACGGCCGCCTCTGCAGATTCTAGTCTTGACTTAATAGCCTGAAGCTGTGGTTCTCGAAGTACGAGTGATTCACTTTCTGTCGAAAGAGTATCTCCGTAAAGCTGATACTCTCGGCGGGCCGCTTCCTGACGACCCATCTCAACTTCATAGTCGGCCCTGACCTCGTTCAACTCACTTTTTCGCTGCAGAAGAATATTTTTATAATCAGCGGGATCCACTTGCAGTAACGTTTCTCCTTGTTCTACAAATCCCCCGGGCGAAAAATTTGGTGAGCGGTCTATAATCTCCCCACTCACTCGCGGACTCAATACAATATCTTGTGAAGGTTCTACGGTTCCCATCGCCTGAATTGTTGGACGAAAAGTTCCCTGTTTAACTTCGGTAACGTCAACAAGCATGGCCGTTTCTTTTGTAGCTCCTGATTGTATTGCTGTTGGTTCGGTGGAGAAAATAACCAGCGTAGCCGCCGCACCTATTAATAGGATAAGAAGACAAATAAGAAGCGTACTTTTCCAACCCATGTAATTCAGCTTTAAATGCCGTATTTACTTGTTTTTAATCTAAATTGACTAAGGATCATTCCCCCGCCACATATGAAGAACAAAACGTTTTTCGCCGCGAGGAGATTAACTGGCTGTTTTTGACTTGAATATGACTATTTTGATCTGCAAGTTCCGTTTATACTTTCGAGAATTACGGGACGGCTTATATTTTTATATCAACACAGCTAATATGGGATACTAACATATTGCAGCATCTCTAAATACCTATCTAAATAATCGATTGTCTTATATCTCGATTTTACTATCTTAAACACGTTATCAAAAAAAATGATTGAATTATTTATATGAGTGAAGAAAAGAAAAAGGTCATCATTGTCGAGGACGATCTCATTCTAAATTTGCTGTATGAAAGTTATTTAGAACGGCTCGGATTTCAAACAGAAGGGGAACTTGTGTATGGCAAAACAGCCATCGAGACTGCCCAAAAAATAGATCCCGATTTAATTGTTATGGATATCTCGCTGGAGGGTGAACTCGATGGTATTGATGCCATGCTCGAAATCCGAAAGTTCTCAGATGTCCCGGTCATCTATATAACAGGTAACTCTGATCCCTATCATGTGGAACGAGCTGAAGAAA
>CAZYOD010000109.1:0-8065 GCA_964648635.1 uncultured Balneolaceae bacterium
GACAGAGAAACATTTAAGTTTGCTGAACGCCTTTTCTTGAAAATCGTCAATAACCAGGAAGCAATAGACGAGGTTATCAGAACGCATATTAAAAATTGGCGTATCGATCGGTTAACTACTATTGATCGACTATTGCTGCGGATGGCTATTGCTGAATTTCTGCATTTCGAGCAGATACCGACCAAGGTGACAATCAATGAGGCAATTGAAATTGCCAAAAAATACTCTACAAAAAAATCAGGGAATTTTGTCAATGGAATCCTCGATTCTGCTTTGGAGCAGCTTAAAGAAGAGAACCGCATCGAGAAGAAGGGTAGAGGACTCATCGAATCTTCTCTAAATTCATAACCTGTTCTCATAGTGAATAATCAAGAATTTATAGCCATCGGTGATATCCATGGCTGCGTTAAGTCGATGGAGGCAATGCTTGAGAAGCTTGAGCCGTATTACGACCGCAAATTTATTTTTGTCGGAGATTATATTGATCGCGGTCCTGCCTCTAAAGGCGTAGTTGATTATTTACTCGATTTCAGGCAAAAAGTGGATTGCGTCTTTCTTAGAGGCAATCATGAACAGATGCTCCTCGATGCTATTAAACTTGATAAGCGTAATTTATGGATGATGAACGGCGGACGTGCTACCCTTACGTCTTATGAACTCGATGGCAATTCAGTTACATTGCCGAAAGAGCATATACAGTTTTATGAAGATACCGTGCTGTATTATGATACAGACGACTATTTTTTCGTCCATGCGGGACTTTCACCCCATAAATCAATTGCAGATAGTTTAGCGGATGAAGAAGAGATGCAGGAGTTTTTGTGGGAAAGGTCTCATCTAAATGCATTTGAAACACCGTGGGAGAAAACTGTAGTATTCGGTCATACACCGCGATCAAATCCTATCAAGAAAAAGAATATGCTCGGTATCGATACCGGCTGTGTGTATGATCGTATCGGATATGGAAAGCTTACCGCTGTAAAATTACCTGAAGAGGAGTTTATCCAACAAGTTTGTCTGGATTGATTGCAAGCCCTAACTGATTTTCTAATAAATAATTTGTGTAGAATATGAGCTTACGTTGTGGAATTGTAGGACTTCCGAATGTGGGGAAGTCAACATTATTTAATGCTTTAAGTGATGCGGGGGCCGATGCGGCTAACTTCCCTTTTTGTACCATTGATCCCAATATTGGAGTAGTTCCTGTACCGGATGAACGTCTTGATACTTTATTTGACATCGTGGGTTCAAAAGAAAAAATACCCACAAGTGTAGAATTTGTTGATATTGCGGGGTTGGTAAAGGGAGCATCCGAAGGAAAAGGAAAGGGCAATGCCTTTCTTTCTCATATCCGTGAAGTAGACTTAATTGTGCACGTGGTACGCTGTTTTAGTGATGATAATGTTATTCATGTGGAAGGGGATGTTAACCCAAAGCGCGATGTTCATATTATAGAAGATGAGCTCATCCTTAAGGATCTTGAATCCGTTGAGAAACGACTTGAGAATGTGAAAAGGGATGCCAAAAGTGGGAAAAAGGAAGATTTAAAACGGCTGGAAGTTATTGAACGATTGAAAGAGCATCTGGAAAACGGGAGTGCCGCCCGAACATTTAAAGTAAGTGAAGAGGAACGAAGAGCATACCGCGAACTCTTCCTGCTTTCCGAGAAGCCGGTACTGTACGCTTGTAATGTTTCTGAAGATGATCTGGATTCCGGCAATAAATGGGTTGATGAGGTTAGAGAAATTGCTGCTCGGTTTAACGATGAAGTTGTTACATTCTGCGCCAAAATTGAGGAGGAAATTGCTGAGTTGGATGAAGAAGAAAGACAACTTTTCTTAGAAGAGTTGGGCGTGGAAAGTGCAGGACTTGAACGACTGATTAGAGCAGCTTATAAAGAGCTCGGACTCATTACTTATTTCACTACCGGTCCGAAAGAAACGCGGGCGTGGACGGTGAGAAAAGGAGCTAAAGCTCCTGAAGCCGCGGGAGTAATTCATAGTGATTTTGAGCACGGATTTATTCGCGCTGAAACTGTAAGCTACAAAAAATATAAGGAGTTGGGATCAGAAAAAGCAGTTAAAGACGCCGGTGAAATGCGTCAAGAGGGGAAAGATTACGTTGTGCAGGATGGCGATGTAATGCTTTTCAGGTTTAACGTATAAGAGAGAGAAGAAAACTAATTTTCAGAGGATAAATCCTCTATTTTTCGCATTGAAAACGAAGCTGTATCGGCCGGCACGTTAGAGGGTTTAATACGATCGTGTACAACCCACGCATCCGGATAACGTCGTTTAATTAGCTTAGAAAAACTATTGGCCTGATCTCTTTTTTGGAAATCTCCAATGTGGACTTTGTAAAAAGGCTGATTAAAAGATACATACGTTTCTGCTGAATAGCCTTCAATTGTGGAATCGGCCCAGCTACGAAATTTATTAGCTACGGAATCAGCCAGCTCCACATCTTTTGTGGAAATAATTTGTACGCGATAGCCATCCGAAGGATCACTTCTCAATGCAGCATCACTAGAATCCTTTTTCTGAAAAACGGCCGGCATATCATGATTTAATGAAGTATGAACATCGCTTAGCTTGCTTCGACTTTCGGCAAGCATTATCTGAAGTGAGCTTAGATCCTCGTCTCGGATTACCTCTTCTTCGGTATAATCAGGTTCATCATCACGGGTTTTTTCGGATGTGGAACATCCTAAACTGATAAGAACAGTTGCTATTATAATTGATGATACCGTATGTCGATAAAATCTGTGCATGTTAAAATCCAACGGGATGCCAGGTTGTTTTTGTTTCTTGAAAGTCTGTGATGAAATAAGGCGATTGCGACTCTTCCTCGTCCCAATCTTCAACAGGTTTACGAATAATCCGTTTTAAGTTTAAAGCCCCATTTTCGTCAATTTGTTTCCTGGATTCTTGATCAATACTCGTATCAGTATAGAAGAAGGCATTCACATCCATGTGAGTGGTCATATGCTCGAGCAGTTCCTCGCGACTACCTGTTAAAATATTTACCACTCCGCCCGGTACATCGGATGAGTTCAGTACCTCGGCAAAACTAATTGCACTCAAAGGATACTTCTGGGAAGCCAAAATCACGCAGGTATTTCCACCGACTATAACCGGAGCCATCACCGAAACCAATCCTAAAAGGGGACGTTCTTCAGGGGCCCAGATATTGACAACTCCCATAGGTTCGGGCATTGAAAAGTTAAAATGAGAGCTTGCAACGGGATTAATACTGCCAAATACTTGCTGATATTTATCTGACCAACCAGCATAGTAAATCAAACGATCTATAGATGCGTTAACTTCTTTTTTGGCTTTTTTTGTAGTATACCCGATTGTTTCAAGCTCTTCTACAAACTGAGCTTTGCGCGTTTCAAGCATCTCCCCAATGCGATAGAGGATTTGTCCGCGGTTGTAGGCGGTCCGACTACTCCATGCTTCTAGCGCGTCTCCAGCCGCAACTACGGCATCACGCACATCCTTTCGGCTGCATTGACAGGCATTAGCCAGCACGTTTTCGTCGCCGTCATAAACTTTGTAATACCGACCGGATTCAGTCCGCGGAAAATTACCGCCAACGTATGTTTTGTATGTTTTTAAAACTTCAATTCTGTCAGACATAATTATAAATATTTAAACTACGGATAACGCGGATCTGCGAAAATCTGCGTTATCTGTATTCCTATTGCAATTTCACATATGGATACAACCCGTGCAATCCGCCTTCGCGGCCTTCGCCACTTTCTTTATAACCTCCAAATGGCGAAGTGGGATCAAATTGGTTATATGTATTGGCCCAAACTACCCCATTTTGGATTTTACTTCCCATCTTAAATATTTTTGAGCCCTTATCCGTCCATACGCCTCCGGCTAATCCATAGGGTGTATTATTAGCTTTCTGGATGCCTTCTTCAGCCGTTCTGAATGTTTGGATTGTCAATACGGGACCGAAAATTTCTTCCTGGACAATTCGGTTCGACTGTCCCACATTCGTAAATAGAGTAGGGCGGCAGAAATATCCGTGCTGGGGGATTTTACATGAGCTCTGGTGCATTTCGGCACCCTCATTTACGCCGAGCTCAAGGTATTCATTGATTTTATCAAACTGCTGCTTAGAATTAATTGCCCCAATATCGGTATTTTTATCCAGAGGATCGCCGACAATGAGTGTCTCCATGCGATCGCGCAACTTCTGAACGACTTTGTCCGCCACGCCTTCCTGTACGAACAGACGAGATCCGGCACAGCACACATGTCCCTGATTGAAGAAAATAGCATTAATGATGCCTTCCACTGCCTGATCAATCGGAGCATCTTCAAAAATGATGTTGGGTCCCTTTCCGCCGAGTTCAAGTGTATATTTCTTATCAGTCCCGGCCAGCGATTTTTTTATTACTTTCCCGACCTCGGTAGATCCGGTGAAGGCAATTTTATCCACATCGTCGTGGTTGACAATAGCTGATCCTGTTTGTCCCGCGCCCGTTACGATGTTTACCACTCCTTCCGGAAGTCCGGCATCGCGACAAAGTTCAGCGAATTTCAACGCTGTAAGGGATGTGGTTTCTGCAGGTTTTAATACTACCGTATTTCCTGTCGCCAGGGCAGGAGCGATTTTCCATGCTAACATTAACAAAGGAAAATTCCACGGGATAATTTGTCCGGCTACACCCAATGGCTCTGCTTTTTTTCCCGGGAAAGCGTAGTCGAGCTTATCAGCCCATCCGGCGTAATAGAAAAAGTGTGCCGCGGCCAGAGGAACATCTACATCGCGTGATTCCCGGATAGGTTTACCGCCATCCATTGATTCCAAGACCGCAAATTCGCGGGCTCGCTCCTGAATGAGCCGAGCCAGACGAAAGATGTATTTTCCACGCTCTTTGGCTTCTAGTGTTGACCAGCGTTTTTCAAAAGCCTTTCGCGCTGCTTTTACAGCTTTATCGACATCTTGTTGGGTGGCTTCTGCAAAAGAAGTGAGCTTTTCTTCAGTGGCCGGATTGATCGAATCGAAATAGCGCCCCTTGTCTGGAGCAACAAACTCTCCATCAATAAAAAGGTCATATTGATCCTTGAATTCAGCATGGTCAACGCCTTGAGGAGCCTCCTCGTATTCCCAAAATCCATCAAAGTTTAACTTTGAAGTCGGAGAAGTCGGTTTATAGGGTTTCTCCTCAATGGCATCGGTGGTTTGTTGATCGTTAGACATAAATTTTAGCTATGTGATGTATTAATTTTAAGATCGATGTTGGCCGGCGTATTAGTCATTTGAGAAATAATCTACACTTTGATAAACGCCTGTTTTTTGTTTAACAATTTGCATTAACAGGTCGTTTGTAAGGGAACTGGCTCCAAATCGAAAATATTGTGAGGTTAGCCAGTCGGTGCCCAACGTTTCTTTTACAAGTACCAGATACTGGATGGCTTGTTTTGCCTTGCGGATACCTCCGGCCGGCTTCATGCCTACCATACGGCCCGTGTCATAAAAATAATCACGTATAGCTTCCAGCATAACTAAAGTGACGGGTTGTGTTGCCGCAGGTTTTACCTTACCGGTGGAAGTTTTAATGAAATCGGCCCCCGCATGCATTGCAAGATCACTGGCTTTTCGAACATTCTCGTAGGTCTGAAGCTCACCAGTCTCTAGAATAACTTTCAAATGAGCATCCCCACAAGCCTCTTTGATGGCAGCAATTTCATCAAATACCAAACTGTAATTTCCTTTTAAAAACTCACCGCGAGAAATCACCATATCAACTTCATCCGCGCCATCCTCAACAACCTTACGGGTCTCTTCAATTTTGGCTTCTAAAGTTGCCATACCGCTGGGGAAAGCCGTAGCCACACTGGCGACGTTAATATCAGTACCGCGCAGTGCTTTTTTGGCCACACTCACCATATTCGGATACACACATACCGCAGCAACCGTAGGCAGGTCAGGCAAGGCTGTGTGTGGTTCTTTTGCCTTTTGACAGAGCTGAATCACCTTGCCGGGGGTATCCATACCCTCGAGTGTTGTCAAATCAATCATACTCAAAGCGAGGGTTAACGCCTGAATTTTCGATTCTTTTTTGATACTGCGTGAATTCAAACGTGCTACCCGCTCTTCAACACCCACTTGGTCTATTGATACAGTCGTATTAAAATCAGATAGCTTCAAAATGTATAATCTGGTTAATCGTTAGCTCGGATAATATAGATAATATCATCTCCGAAGTTAAGAATTAGATTTCTATTCCTCCAAAGATTGTTAAGCGCAGGTTTTACCTTTGCTTTAACTTGTGGGGTATTCCCTTATACCATATTAATTCAGGAATTGGTATTCTGATAATTCAATAAATAAAAGAGTGGGAATAGACTGGGGGAGGTTGCTTTTGAATAAGATAGGATCGTATGAAGTAGAACTGGTTAATATTTCGCCCAAGAAGTGGGACGCATTTCTTAAAGAGCATTCCCATTTACCTGGACCCAAGGCAAACTTGGAGCTTGCAAAAGCTTTTTCGCGGGTCGGTACGTTGATGGATTTCAAAAAATATATCCGTTTAGATGAGGAGGACGCACCTGAAAATACACCGGATGAATTTTTAACTTTTTGCGGGGTGATTGGGTTTGGTCAGTATCTTGCGGAGTACCACGATGGCGGATTATTGATGCAACTTATGGAAAGGGCGAACGATCCCCGTTGGCGAATTCGAGAGGCTGTGGTGCTTGCACTTCAGATTATCGGTAAGAAAAGATTGTCTCGGTTGATGGGGTACTTAAGCAGTTGGGTTGAGGGCACATATTTGGAACAACGAGCAGCGATTAAAGCCATCTGTGAGCCCGATTTGCTCACAGATCCTAAAGCTGCCTTACTTGCTTTGGAGTTACTGGAATGGGCTACTGCAACAATGGTAGAGTGCGATGACTTACAGGATGAAGAATATTATATCTTGAAAGAAGCGTTAAGTGATTGCTGGAGTGTAGCAGTGGTAGCATTACCCGAAAAAGGAAAATCTATGATGGACCGTTGGATCAAAGAAAAGCATCCTGTGGTAAGTTTGATTATGAAAGAAAACCTTCAAAAAGAGCGGTTAAGTCAATTGGATCAGGATTGGGTTAAAACCTGCCTAAAGAAGGTTTCATAAGTGTTGCAAGGGATTCTCCTACAAGCTTTAGTACTAAACAACCACAAATGTGCTTTGTAAATGAACTTCAAGTAGCATATACTGCTAAGTAGATGAAGAGAAAGAAGTTAGATGAATCTATCAACATGATTTTTTGATAGCTTTCCATAGGGCTTAAGAGAGAGAAATAAGCGCTTTTTAATTACTTCAAGGTTTTTAGGGAGATGCTTTGAAGTAATGCGCCTGAAGAGGGAGGATGAGTTAAAACTCATCCTCCTTTTTTTATGTTGAAACCATAGCCGGTTGTGAAATATTAGATAAGTATTGTGTAAACCAATGACCGGCATTTTTAACTGCGCTTGACATTTTGCCGGATTCTTTGAAAAGATGAGAAGCTCCTGGAATTTTAGTCAACTTACTATCCGCGGGTAAATGTTTCTTAATCTCCCTATTTGAGATCATACCCTGAGAGTCGAGTTCTCCGACCATCAACAAAACGGGACATGAGACCTGGGATAATTGTTGATCAGAAAGCTCGAAGTTGCCACTCATGGACACGACCGTTTTAATAACAGTGCCCAATTTGCCGGCGGCACTCAAGGCTACGGAAGCACCGATACCGGTTCCAAAGTAAGCCAATTCCATTGATCGATACTCAGAATGTTGGTGTAACCATTCGGTGGAAGTGACAAGACCGTCACTCAATAGATCAAAATTCGGATAACCTTTTGGCAGTCGATTGTTTTGGTCAAGCAGTTCTAGATGAAGCGTGCCAAAACCTTTTTGTTGAAATTTACGGGCCAGCTGTTGAGTATGGGAATATAAAAGGGGACTCCTAAAATCCTCCGAAAATATAATTAGACTAGTTGCCCGAACAGGTAATGATATTGTCCCTTTTGCCCAAAAACCATTGAATGGTATCTGCATTGTTATTTCGTACATAAT
>CAZYOD010000110.1:0-1208 GCA_964648635.1 uncultured Balneolaceae bacterium
TTTTCGTCAGAATCCAGAATTAGGAAGTCGCGATAGGCTCTAAGCCCGTCGCCGCTTGAGGGCCACGTCTCTATTGTGATAGTCTCTCTCCAATCGGGAAAACGGATCATCTTAATGCACAATCGGTGTAATACCCAGGTAAGCTTTTCTTTTTGTAGGTCGGTAATATCAAACTGTAGCTGACGTGCATGATTGCCGGCAACCTCTTGCAATAGGTTACAGATGGCTGGCAGTGTAGCCTTTTGTCCAAAATCTATTTCTGACGCCCTGATTTTAAACTGTTCCCGGTATTTGATGGCACTCACCTTGGTTAGTCTTAGTTAAACCTATCAGAAAGTAATCTTTTAGAAGGGCAATTGAAATCGAGAGGATCAATCCGCAGGCGAATGAAGAAGGAGCTCAAATGTTAAACAAATCTTTTTTTGTATCTCGTCTGCTGAAAAGCACGGTCTCAAAAAGAAAATCATTCTGATCCATTCGGTTTTTCCATCACCACGTAAAAATCTCTTCCGGAGGCATGTTCAGAACTTATTAGTCGAAATCCCGCTTCTTTAAGCTCATCAATCGCGGTTTGCGCCGTTACTCCGTGTTGACTCCCGGCAGACCTTTCACCCGGCTCGGCCTCAGAGCTGCGGGGTTCAAAATCAATGATAGCCAGTCGTCCGCCCGGTTTCAGCGTTTGAAACAAACTGATATTGAAATTTTTGGGATTCTTGATGTGATGATAAACCCTTCGCATAAAAATTGCGTCACAGCACTGTTCTGTAAGGTTTGTCCTGTCGGGATTTCCTTCCTCAATGATAACGTTGGAGGTCCCGGCACTTTTTACAGATTCGCGAAGCTCTTTTACCGATTGTGAGCCAAGTTCGGTACTGTAAACCCGGCCGCCCGAACCAATATATCTGGCGATTTCTATTGTTTGATCTCCATCACCGGCACCAATATCAGCGACGACAGAGGTGCTGTCAATGCCGAGGACTTTAATCAACCACGCTACATCTGACTGGTTACCCGGTGCCTGGGCACAAGAGGAAGAAGCAGTAGCAAAAAGCATCAGCAAAATCGCAGCGGTGCTTCTCAATGATAATTTTGGTTTACAAGAGGCAGAACGCTTCTTACGGTTTGGATGTATCATTGAATCGCGTTTACGTTAACCTGTATAATTTAGTATAAAGCGATAGGTTCTTTAATACCAGTACAGGCTAGTT
>CAZYOD010000110.1:1308-7974 GCA_964648635.1 uncultured Balneolaceae bacterium
CCGCGGTACTGTTTATAAAGGTCCATCGCTTCCTGGCTGCCGCCTTTAGAGAGGATATATTTTCGGAAACGATCGCCGTTTTCCGAGGTCAGTCCGCCTTGTTCCTGCATGTAAGCAAAGGCATCAGCTGCAAGAACTTCACTCCAGATGTAGGCGTAATAGTTCGCCGCATAACCTCCCGAGAAAATGTGGGCAAAGTATGGTGACTTATAACGCGGGGGCACCGCTTCCATATCCAAGTCATATTTGGCCAGAGCTTTGTTTTCGAAGGTTTGAACGTCCTCGGGAATGTCATCGGTACCCAACAGGTGCCATTCCATATCCAGCATGGTGGCTGCCAAATACTCTTGGGTATCAAAGCCCTGATTAAAGTTACTTGCTTCTATTACTTTGTCGAGCAGTTCCTGTGGAATTTGTTCACCGGTTTCGTAGTGCACGGCATAGTTTTCAAGCACTTCCGGCTGGATGGCCCAGTCTTCCTCAAAAGTAGAGGGGAACTCCACGAAATCTCGGGGAACCGACGTGCCGCTTTGTGACGGATACTTTACATCCGAAAATAAACCGTGCAGCGCATGCCCCATTTCGTGGAACATCGTAGTAACATTATCGAAACTGATGAGAGCAGGTTCACCTTCAGCCGGTGGGGGGATGTTCATCACATTAACAATCACCGGCTTTTTGTCTAACAGGTGCGACTGTGATACAAATGAATTCATCCATGCCCCGCCGCGCTTTGAATCGCGTTCAAAATAATCGGCATAAAACAGCCCGATTTGCGATCCGTCCTCATCATAAACGTTAAAGGTACGTACATCGGGATGATAAACCGGCAGGTCATCGCGCTCCTCAAAAGTGACGCCAAAGAGCTTGTTCATCGTATGGAAGACACCGTCTTTTAATACACGGTCGAGCTCAAAATAGGGGCGTACTTCCGACTGGTCGATGTTGTATTCTGCTTGCCGCACTTTTTCCGCGTAGTAGTTCCAGTCCCACGGCTTAACTTCACCTTCAAGCCCATCTTTACGCATCATTTCTTCAATGGCTTTCGCTTCCTGTTCGGTGTTATTGATTACCGGAGGGATTAAGTCAGTCAGCATGTCAAGAGCGGCATCGGGGGTCTTCGCTGTTTGGGGATCCAATTTGTAGGCCGCATGATTTTCATAGCCTAGGAGGCCGGCGCGTTCTGCGCGCAGTTCTGCCAGTTCAAGAATAATCGGTCGGTTATCGATACCGTCATTTTCACCAATACCCCGATAAGCGGAGGCTTCCCAAACGCGCTGGCGCAGATCACGATTATTTAAATCGGTGAGGATAGGAACCCGTGTAGTGTTGGTGATACTGAGCAGATAACTGTCATCATGTCCACGCTCTTCTGCTGCTTCTTTGGCTGCGGAAATGCGATCCTCCGAAAGCCCGTCAAGTTCTTCTACGTTATCCACAAGTACAGCCCGCTCTTTGGTGATTTCCAACAGGTTTTCCTGGAAGCTGGTGGTAAGCGTTGAGATTCGTTCATTAATTTCGCGCATACGCTGTTTTTCATCTTCATTGAGTTGAGCGCCGGCACGGACGAATTCCCGGTGGGTATCTTCCAGCAGTTTTTGTGAAGCTTTATCCAAATCCAATTCTTTTCGATTATCGTAGAGTGTTTTTACGCGCTTATACAGATCGGCATTGAGCAGAATATTGTCGGAATGGGCCGAAAGTTTCGGCGCCATCTCTTTTTGGATTTCCTGAATTTCATCATTGGTATGAGCTGAAGAAAGATTATAAAACACCGAGCTGGTACGTCGAAGCAGATCCCCGCTCTTCTCCATAGCTACGATCGTATTTTCAAACGTAGGGGACTCCGGATTGACAGCTATTTCTTCAATCTCTTCAAGCTCCCGTTCCATCCCTGCCTCAAAAGCCGGTCGATAATGTTCAACTTTTATGGCATCAAAATCGGGTGCTTCGAAAGGTAAGGTACTGGGACTAAATAGAGGGTTATTCATATTGCTTGGTTGGCTACTGATGTTACCGCAGGCTGATAGCATGATACTGCCCGCCAAAATGGTGACTAGAAGTGATAGGGTTCTCATAATTCAGTGGTTAAATAAAATTGTCTTAAGTTCTCCGTGTCGAATATAATTAATACTGATTTGATAAACGAAATTACAACAGACAAGAATGCGTATTATTTTTCTGCATTTTTCCACTATCAAAAACAGTTGATATCCCTTATATTAAGTGCCCTTATTTGCACCGATGGAGTGTCTATTCTTTTCATTCTAACTCAATACTGAAATGACATATACTTTTTGGGATTTCCTGCAGCTTATAGGCGCACTGGGAATTTTTATCTACGGGATGAAAGTTTTTAGTGACGGTCTTCAAAAGGTTGCGGGTAATAAGTTACGGGCAATTCTTAAAGGAATGACCAGTACAAGATTTCGGGGAATTCTAACCGGTTTTACCACTACTACAATCACACAGTCTTCATCTACCACAACGGTGATGGTTGTCAGTTTTGTAAATGCTGGCTTGATTACCTTTTTAGAGTCAACCGGAGTGGTAATGGGAGCCAATATCGGTACGACGGTGACGGCATGGATGATCTCCATTTTTGGATTTAAAATGCAGATTACCCCCGTTGCGATGATACTGATTGGGGTCTTCTTTCCGTTTATGTTTTTCGGTCGTGAGAAATTGCGTAACCTTGCGGAGGCAATGATTGGTTTCGGTATCCTGTTTATCGGACTCGATTTCATCAAAAATGGAGTTCCCAATATTCAGGATAATCCCGAGATGTTCATGTTTCTGGATCAGTTTACCGAATTTGGCTTTATTTCTATTTTGATTTTCGTCATAGCCGGTACGCTGCTCACACTTGTTACCCAATCTTCATCTGCGGCCTCAGCTATTACGCTGGTGATGTTGTTTCAAGGTTGGATTGACTTTCCCATTGCCGCAGCTATGGTACTGGGAGAAAACATCGGTACGACCGTAACGGCAAATATTGCGGCAGTTGTTGGTAATGTGTATGCGAAAAGAGCCGCCCGATTTCACTTTGTATTTAACATGTTTGGGGTGGTATGGATGCTGCTTCTTATCGAACCGTTTTTGGTGGGTATTGATCAGGTGATGGGATATTTTATTCCCGGAGCTAGCTCAATCCTTCATGCTACCGATCAGGTGGGGCGGGCTAATGCAACACTTGCAATCTCTCTGTTCCACACCGCTTTTAATGTGATAAACGTACTGCTTGTGGTTGGGTTTGTGCCCTATATTGTTAAGTTTATCGAACGGTATCAAATAGACAAAGAAGATACCGACAGTCAGCATCGTTTGCAGTATATATCATCGGGAATGATGTCCTCAGCTGAGCTGTCGATATCTCAGGCACATAAAGAGATTGAACTCTTCGCCAAGCTCGTAGAAAAAATGCACTTCAGTATGCAGGGGCTGTTGTTTAACAAGCAGAACCGTCAGGAACAATTCCTGAAAAAAATTGAGAAGCGGGAAAACATTACGGATAACATCGAACTGGAAATTGCTGAGTATCTGACCAAAATTACCAGTTTTAATCTCACCGAGGAAGCTACACGTCGTATCCGCGGAATGCACAGCATGATTAACGACCTTGAGCGTGTTGCCGATATCTATTATCAGATGTCGAAAACGTTTGAGGAGATGCAGGGTCAGGGTATTGAGCTACCGGAACAGGCAATGGATAAAATAGGACGGCTATTGCACTTGGTACACGATGCTATTCGTAATGTACGCGAAAACCTTGCTAAAGAGAGCAACGAAATCGATCTGGAAAAATCGATAGCAATAGAGAATGAAATTGACACCTTGCGTGATGAATTGATGGATTTCCATTACTCACAACTTGAAAGTAATGGATATTCGAATAAAATGGGCTTTATGTTCCTGGATTATCTTAATCGTCTGGAAAAGATAGGAGATCATCTCTTTAATGTGAATGAAGCTATTGTTGGAGTTAAAGTGAAGGCCGCCTATGAAAGGGTGATTGAGGAACGCAGCTGATGTTTGCTTAAGCTTTACAACTACCGGTAATTCCGCGTTAAAATCCAGTTATTTGGCTTCCTAACATCCAAATAATCCCTCTTCAAACCGCTGTAATTTTTCGTTATCTTTGGCAACTTAATAGAATTGCAGATATAAAGGATTAAGCTGAAAGCGCATAAGTTTATAACATATCATGTCATGCTGAACTTGTTTCAGCATCTGTGTATGGTAGATCCTGAAATAAATTTAGGATGACATTTTTTTGTGGTGCGTTATCTATTCCAGTTTACCAACAACCATTAACAAATTTAAGCAGTTACTGAATGAGCTCGTACAAGCCGGAAGATATTGAATCCAAATGGCAGGAATATTGGCAGCAGAATAAGACGTTCAGAACACCGGAAGATCACGATAAGCCGAAATATTATGTACTGGATATGTTTCCCTATCCCAGTGGATCGGGGCTGCACGTAGGTCACCCTGAAGGTTATACCGCCACTGATATTCTTGCGCGATATAAGCGAATGAACGGCTTTAATGTGCTGCATCCCATTGGGTGGGATGCATTCGGATTGCCGGCCGAGCAGTACGCGGTGAAGACTGGTACCCATCCCCGGGAAACAACCGAAAAGAACGTTAACCGTTTTCGAGAGCAGCTGAAAGATCTGGGATTTAGTTATGATTGGGACCGCGAAGTAAATACCACAGATCCGGATTATTACAAGTGGACACAATGGATTTTTCTAAAGCTGTACGAAAAAGGGCTGGCTTACGAAGATGATGTGCCTGTGAATTGGTGCCCTGAGTTGGGAACGGTGCTGGCAAACGAAGAAGTTATCGACGGCAAGAGCGAAGTCGGTGGATTTCCCGTGATCAAAAAGCCGATGCGTCAGTGGGTACTCAAGATCACCGAGTATGCCGACCGTCTGCTTGAAGGATTGGATGATCTTGAGTGGCCGGAATCCACCAAAAAAATGCAGCGCGACTGGATTGGCAAGTCGATAGGGGCGGAGATTGATTTTGAAATTGCTGACCATGACGAAGAAATTCGCGTTTTTACTACGCGACCCGATACGATTTTCGGAGCCACCTACATGGTGCTTGCGCCCGAGCATGATCTTGTGGATAAGGTTACAAACGAGGATCAAAAAGAAGCTGTCGAGCAGTATAAAGAAGAGGCGGCGCGAAAGTCCGATCTGGAGCGTACCGAGCTCAGTGATGAGAAAACAGGTGTATTTACGGGCGCCTATGCTGTTAATCCTGCCACCGGAGAGCAGGTTCCGGTTTGGGTGGCCGATTATGTGTTGGTTTCTTACGGTACAGGTGCGATCATGGCTGTGCCGGGACAGGATGAGCGGGATTGGGAATTTGCTGAGAAATTCGATCTGCCTATTGTCCGTACGGTACAGCCGCCCGAAAACTTTGACGGTAAAGCCTACACCGGCGAAGGCAAGGCGATCAACAGTGAGTTTTTAAACGGTCTGGAAATAGAAGAAGCCAAAGAAAAGATTATCGAATGGCTGGAAGAAAAGGGAGCAGGAAAAAAGGCTGTAAATTATAAACTGCGTGACTGGCTATTTTCTCGTCAGCGTTACTGGGGCGAACCGTTTCCCATTATCCATGTGGATGGAGAGCCCAAGCCGGTCGGCGAAGATGAACTACCGGTTACCCTGCCCGAGATGGATGATTTTGAGCCGACCAAAGATGGCGAACCGCCGTTAGCCAAAGCTACCGATTGGGTAAATACTACAGATCCCGAGACCGGAAATCCGGCTGAGCGTGAGACCAATACTATGCCGCAGTGGGCAGGTTCGTGCTGGTACTACCTGCGCTATTGCAGCCCGGAGTTTAATGAAGGACCCGTTGCTCCGGATGAAGAAAATTATTGGATGCCGGTTGATATGTACGTCGGCGGTGCCGAGCACAGCGTGTTGCACTTGTTGTACGCCCGCTTTTGGCACAAGGTGTTGTACGATTGCGGAGTGGTATCCACGAAAGAGCCGTTTCAGCGATTGGTACACCAGGGCATGATTCTCGGTGAGATGGAATTTACCGGCTATAAAAAAGACGGAGAATGGATTTCCGCCAACATTACTGATGATTATGATAATATTGAGCGGGTTAAACTCGATGAAGAGCAGGTGGAGAAAAAGGGTGATGAATTTGTGATTAAAGGCACCGAGATACGCGTAGATGCGAAAGCACACAAAATGTCGAAATCGCGCGGAAATGTGGTAAACCCCGATGATATTATTGATCAGTACGGCGCGGATTCTATGCGTCTGTACGAAATGTTCATGGGTCCGCTGGAGCAGGTGAAGCCGTGGAGTACCAAAGACGTGGACGGTGTATATCGATTTTTAGGACGCGTTTGGCGATTAATCATCGATGAAGACAGTGGTGAACTGAATGATTCTGTTGCAGATGTTGAACCGAATAAAGCACAGCTGAAAGTGCTGCACGAATGCATCCAAAAAGTAACTGGTGATGTTGAGGATCTCTCTTTCAATACAGCCATTTCGGCAATGATGATTTTCACTAATGAGGCGAACAAGTGGGATGAACATCCTAAGTCAGTTTTAGAAGATTTCTTGAAGTTGTTGTCGCCTTTTGCGCCTCATATTGCCGAAGAGCTGTGGCGAAAACTGG
The DNA here is from genome assembly GCA_964648635.1 of uncultured Balneolaceae bacterium. GTDB lineage: Bacteria > Bacteroidota > Rhodothermia > Balneolales > Balneolaceae > Fodinibius. The sequence continues at coordinate 7,969 of CAZYOD010000110.1, forward strand.
GACATG
>CAZYOD010000111.1:0-1644 GCA_964648635.1 uncultured Balneolaceae bacterium
TTACATTCAGAAAAAAAACTGCGCCGGAATTGGGGCTGGCTACAGGTGCTTACAAAGGAAAGTGTTAATCACTGTTTTTGCGATACACATCCTCCCAGGTCCATCCGCTGCTTTTCAAGAAGCCAGCAAATAGGGCTCTTTTATCTTCAGCAAATGTTTCATCGTTTTCTACAGTTGATGGATCAACGATCGGGATTCCAGATATTTTTAATTTCTCAAAATCGGGTGAAAGATCTTCAAAATCTTCATATTTGGTTATAAAATTATTCTCAAGAGTACTTAAAAACTTATGAATGGCATCTTTGAGGATTGCAATTTCCCTTTCTATTGGAGTAGTGTCTGTATCTACAAAATGTTCAATGGTAATTATGGCCTCATTTAAATTAGACAGATTAATGGCCAAAGATTCCTTGCGGGATACACTATAGAAATAGTGCGAGATGGGATATGCATAATGATTCTGGTGATGAGTATTAATTTTTTCCTGAAGCTGTGATATTCGTTCAGTTAATACGTCAAAATTTCCTTCACTGTAGGTATTTGCCACAACTTCTTCAGGAGACTCCCCTAAATTTGAAATAAAAGCAGCCAGACTTCTCTTATGAAGAATAGCCGAACCCACATTTAGTAGATATGAAATTCCGGTGGTAAGATAAATAAAACCACTAAAGGAGAACACAGCCACAACTATTTGCCAGGTTTTACTGTTTGGCACAAATTCTCCGTTACCAAGTGTGGAGAGGACATACCCGCTGAAGTAAAAGGTGTTTACCAGATTGGCTGGTTCTTTAGAGGTGGAATGAACTATCGAATTACTATCACTTGATAAGATCAGAAATAAGCCTATCCATAGTAGAACAACCCACAACAGAACGGATAAAAGTAGATGGCTAAGGCCCGAATACTTAAATATATTTCTGCTTGAAGTATGCTTATTTAGCAACAGGAAAAAAGATGATAAGGCTGCCGTTGAATATCTGTTAATGAAACCTGCACCATTAAAAGATAGTGTGGTATAGAAAAAATCAAAGGAGATGACAATCACGATAAAAACACCAACTACTAGAGGAATAGAAAATTCAACCATAATACCGACTTAATATCATTATTTTTTGCAGGGTGTTATCTTATACCTGTGGTTTTAAAGAAGGAAAGAGGTGGAGGTTTTAGAGACAATTTTGCTTAAAAAAGCAAAGGTTTGGAAATATGTTATTCCCAAACCTTTGATAGTTAAAGTTAAGCGGTTGCAGCAAATGCATTTCTGCAGGCTTCTGCACATTCGCGGCAAGCCTTTGCACAATCTTTACAGTGATCATGTTTGTGTTTTTCACACTCTTCGGCACATGCATCACAAGTATCTGCGCATAGCTCCAGAACAGAAGATGCACGTTTGGAATCTCTGGACACATATTTAATAGCCAGAGCACAAATGTCGGCGCAATCTCTGTCAAGGCGGATACATTCCACCATTTTAGAGATGTTATCTTCCGTCAGACAAGCATCTGCACAGTGTTCACATGCACTTTGGCAATAAGATAGTTTTTGGATTAGATCTGCATTTTCTTGATGAGCCATAGTTAAGGGATTAGTTACTATTTTTTTATGAGTGATTTTGTACTTAAACCCTTTTTTATTGTTTCCTTG
>CAZYOD010000111.1:1744-7757 GCA_964648635.1 uncultured Balneolaceae bacterium
TAAGAATTTGAGAACTAATGATGACTCATGGTAATTTGTCGAACGAACGCCTCATTTTTTAAGTTTTTGGAAGTCATGAAAAACTCAGAAAATGTTAATAGCGATTACAGTAAATTTCCCAAAGATGAACGGGAGCGTGTTAAGGAACTACATCGATATGGCATACTGGATACTCCCAATGAAGAGGAGTTTGACAATATAACTAAAGTAGCTACTTATCTTTGTGATTCAACCTCTGCTCATATTAACTTTTTGGATTATAATCGCCATTGGTCAAAATCATCTTATGGATGGTATGTAAAACAGGTGCCACGTGAGCAAAGTATTTGCAACCATACGATCCAGCAGGATAAATATCTGATTATAAACAATCTAAGTGAAGACCCTCGTTTCAAAGACTACAGTTATGTAATGGAAAAGACAGTTCAGTTTTATGCTGGAGTTGTTTTGAAAAGTACCCTCGGCTATAACATTGGAACTCTTTGTGTGTTTGACAAGGAGACAAGGGAGTTTTCCGATAAGCAGTTCGAATCACTGCAAATACTCGCAAAAGATGTCGAGTCGAAGCTGGAGTTGCGCCTTAGACGGGAACAGTTAAACCAAGAACATCAGGAATTACTATCCACTCGAGAACAATTGCGATCATTGGTGCATCAATTAAGCAAGGTTAAGATAGAGCAACGACAGCAATTAGCAACTGAGCTCCATGATAATCTGGGACAAATGTTGGCCCTGAGTATAATGAAAATTGATGCGCTACAGAAAGAACAATCATCCAACGATGTAATCTCCCATATTGAAGAGGTCAAAAACATAATGCACGAGGCTATTGCGTACACGCGCGATCTTACGTCCGATCTAAAACCGCCGCCCTCCATTCATAATGATTTAATAGCAAGTATTAAGTGGCTGGCTGAAAAGGTAGAAAAGGATGGCCTTAAGGTGACTATCGAAGATGATGAACTACAAAAGCCGCTCGATAAAGAGAGAAGAATAACGGTAGTTCAATGTGTAAGAGAACTTTTATTTAATGTAATAAAGCATACTTCTGAAGATGAAGCTACTATTCGCTTAAAACGCAACAATGGTCAGCTGCAAATAACGGTAATAAATGAGGGAGAGGGGTTTGACAGTGAGTATGAAGAATTTAGTCCCGGAAAAGAGGAAGGCTTTGGGCTTTTTAATATAAAGGAACGTATTAACCTGCTTGGAGGCAGCGTTGATATTGAGTCAAAACCGGGAAAAGGCACAAAAGTTACACTTCATGTTCCCTTGTCGGAATAGCAACTGATTTTAATCCGCAAAATTTACACAACCACTGGTGCCGAAGGAATATTTTTTACACATCGGTACATTTCTTTTATACAGAGGTTTTTTAAGATCCGTTTTAAATCCAGGGACATAGCATAAAGAGTTTTTTCGAAAGCCCCTCCATCTTGGCATACTACTTGATGCCTCCCTTTGATACACAGCTGTCAAGGTAAAATCTATAACATGTTTGCATCGATTCGTTTGCCAAAAAAGTCCCGACGCGGGGAAGATACAAAAAAGTGGTTTCTGTTGGCCACTATCGTAGCACTCCTTTTGCAGGCGGGTTGCAACAATGAATCAGGAATTACAGAAATTAGCAATGTACCCAAAATCGAATTCACGGATCCGGCAGGTGATGCGACCGATATTGCCGTAGATGTATCTATTGTTGCAACCTTCAACAATGAAATGGATCCATCAACAATAACGGATAGCAGTTTCACGCTCCGCCGCGATACGGCCTTTGTAACCGGCACTATCAGCTATACCGACAGTTCGGCAATTTTTAAGCCCGTTAAGAATCTTGAATTTGAAAGTAACTACACTGCCACAATTACCTCGGATGTCCAGAGCTTGAGCGGCGATGCCATGGATGACCAATACGAATGGAACTTTACAACAGTGGATAAACCGGAAGAAAATGACACCACACCGCCGCGAATCACTGCTACTACACCGGATAATGAAGCAGAAGAGGTATCCATCAACAGCGCAGTCATCGCCACTTTTAATGAAGCAATGAACGAATCAACTATAAACACCACCACGTTTTCGCTGCGCAGCGGATCCACTCCTATTTCGGGAAGTGTAACCTATTCGGACAATCAAGCTACTTTTTCCCCTTCAAACTCGCTCGAATTTAACAACACCTACACCGCTACCATAACAACAAGTGCCACGGATACCGCAGGCAACTCTCTAACCGAGGATTACAGTTGGAGCTTTACAACCGGTGATCAGCCGGATAATACCGCACCCCGAATCACCGACACCGATCCATCAGATAACGAACAAGATATTTCTGTCAGTTCAACAATTAGCGTGGATTTCAATGAAGCTATTAACACCTCCAGCATTAGCAGCTCCACCTTTATCGTGGAGGGAGACACGCGAGTATCGGGCGCCTTTAGCTTTTCGGAAAATAACGAAAGCGTAACCTTTACCCCCTCGGGCAATCTCTCTTTCGAAACAACCTATACTGCCAGGGTTACAACGGGGGTTGAGGACTTAGCTGGCAATAACCTAGAAAACAATTTCAGCTGGAGCTTTACGACCGGTGCTGAACCCGACACCGAACCTCCCAGAATTGAATCCAGAGATCCGGATGATGGTGCTCGGAATGTATCTATCGAAACCGACATCACCGTGACATTCAGTGAGGCAATAACTGCTTCAAATCCCGGTAATGCATTTTCTCTCTCACTGGGAGGGTCAACCGTTTCGGGGGATGTCGATATCTCGGGCAGCACTATTACATTTACGCCATCCAGCAATCTTGACTATGAAAGCAGCTACACGGCCAAGGTAACAACTGATGTTCAGGATTTAGCTGGCAATTCGTTACAAAATGAAGCGGAGTGGTCCTTTGAAACTGAAGAAGAACCTGACCTTACCTCACCGGAAATTCTTTCTGTTAACCCCACAAATAACGAAGAAAATGTATCCATTGATACGGAAATAAGTGCAACGTTTGACGAACCTTTAAATGATGCAACTGTCAACGACTCCAACTTCTATTTAGAACTGGATGGTGACCGGGTTTCAGGATCTGTTAGTCGATCGGGAGATACCATAATTTTTTCACCCTCCAATGACCTTGACTATGAAAGCACTTACACCGCTACCATTAGCACGGGCATTCAGGATATGGCCGGCAATTCGCTGGAAGATTCCGAAGTATGGTCTTTTACTACCGAAGAAGCTCCCGACGATACTCCTCCCAGTGTAAGCTCTACGAGCCCGGTTGGTGGCAGTGATAATGTAACGATCGAAACGAATATCTCTGTAACTTTTAACGAATCTATAACCGCTTCGGACCCCGATGACACAATTGAAATTTCCCCTTCAGTTGACGGATCTGCCGATATATCGGGCAACACTATCACCTTTACACCTTCAGATAATCTTGCTTACGAGACTACTTACACCCTCAAAGTTACAACTGCCGTTGAAGATTTAGCAGGTAACTCACTGGAGGAAGATTTCGAGTGGGAATTTACTACCGAAGAAGAACCCGATAATACGGCTCCGGAAGTAAGCTCTATAAGTCCCACTGACGGAGCAACCGACGTTCCAATAACGATCGATGAAATAACAGTGAGTTTTAATGAAGACATGAACTCTGATACGTTTGATAAGGACACCTTCCTCTTAATTCAAGACGGGGATGAAATAGACGGAGACGTCCCTTCTTTTGTCGGGAATACTGCCCGTTTTATTCCAAATGATGATTTAGAATACAGCACCTCTTATACAGCCATCGTCTCAGGGGATGTGGAAGATCTCGCAGGCAACTCCCTTGGCAGTGATTTTGAATGGAGCTTTACAACAGAAGCCGAACCCGATAGTGATGATGACAACGGTGATGACGATGACTAAAAAATCATATCTCTTTTGTCATATATCTATTATTGATAGATAAAGCCGAACTTCGTTAATTGTATTATTAAGTTTTAGTAAAAATATTTTGAAGGTAAATGGAAACCATCAGCTGGGATCATTTTGAAGAAGTTGATTTGCGCATCGGCACCATCGAAAAAGTGGAAGAATTCCCCGAAGCCCGAGAACCTGCCTATAAACTGTGGGTTAATTTTGGAACAGATATCGGAGTTAAGAAGAGCAGTGCTCAAATAACGGACCTGTATTCCAAAGATAATCTCATCGGCAAGCAGGTGATCGGGGTGATAAATTTTCCACCCAAACAAATTGGATCATTTATGTCGGAATGTCTGGTAACTGGATTTTATCAAAATGGTAAAGAGGTAGTACTTGCTGTGCCTGATCAACAAGTATCAAACGGCAAAAAGCTCTGTTAAGCTTCTTGAACCCGACAATAAATTACTGTAATTGTTATGCGAACCCTTGTTTGCATATTTCTCTTTTTGAGTTTTGGAGCCGCAAGTACGGCTCAACACATCATAATCCGTTCTCAAGTACAGGCTGATACACTCACCTTTTGGGTAAAAAATGATTTCCCTTGTGATCTTACCCTTTCAACCACGATCGAATCTCCCGATACCTCGCTGAAAACTTTTATCCCTAAAAATCAGGAACGAGAGCTTTGGCACTGGCCCCAAGCTTCGGATTCACTACTAACTAGCATTAAAGAATCGCTGCAAATTTCTTTTATGCTGGGAAATCCGAACAGTATTCATGATAATGATTATGAATATAACCTACCTTTTCCTCGTGGCGATTTTTATATGCTCAGCCAAGGTAATAAAACTGCTTTTAGCCACAATAGTATTACTTCCCAATACGCATTTGATTTTGCTATGCCCGAGGGAAGCTATGTGGCGGCAGCACGGGGCGGAGTGGTAGCCTACGTCGAAGAAAGTCATAAAATTGGAGGAAACGATCTCGCTCTGAAGGAAAAAAGCAACCGTATTTTAATTTGTCATGATGACGGAACCGTAGGAGTTTATGCACACCTGCAACATAATGGAGCTTTTGTAGAGGTGGGCGACCCGGTGTTTGTAGGAGAAGTCATCGGCCTTAGCGGCAACACCGGCTTTACGACATCACCCCACCTCCATTTTTCGGTTTTAAGTGGTAATCGCTCGATTCCCATTCGTTTTCGTAATGAATATACTATCCTTTATGAGGGGGAGGTTTACGGCTATAAGTAACCGGTTCTTAATTTGAGCGGTAGTCCGCTTCCGAATCTGGCTTGTTGTCCAGTATCTCTTCAATTTGTTCCATAATATCCGGAGTTAACTGATCGACCACTTCGATAGCTTTCATATTCTGACGTACCTGCTCAACTTTGGAGGCCCCGGTTATCACGGTGCTCACATTTTCATTTTTAAGGCACCATGCTAAGGCTAACTGCGGCATGGGTATTCCCGCTTCATCAGCAACGTCTGAAAGCTTCGTCACTTTTTTAAGCTTTTGGCGACCTCTTTCAGTTTCCAGAAGGCGCTCGCGTAGCCAATCGTATTTTTCCATCGATAGCCGACTGCCGTCGGGGATGCCGTCATTATACTTTCCCGTCAGCAACCCACTGGCCAGCGGACTCCAAATCGTGGTACCAAGTCCAATTTCATCGTATAAACGGGAAAACTCTTTCTCCACTTTTTCACGATAGAACATATTGTATTGCGGCTGTTCCATCAGCGGGGGACGCAGATGTTCGCGTCGGGCAAAATCATACGCTTGTCGAATCTGTGGCGCTGTCCATTGACTCGTTCCCCAGTACAATGCCTTACCCTCATTGATCATCTGGTTCATTGCCCAAACTGTTTCTTCAATAGGCGTAAACTTATCCGGCCGATGACAGAACAAGAGATCCACATAATCTGTTTGCAATCGTTTTAAGGCCGCTTCGGTACCTTCTTTAATATGTTTAAACGACAACCCCTGGTCGTTGGGCCCATCACCGCCCCAGAAAATTTTCGTTGATAACACGAGGTCAGAGCGTTTCCATCCGGTTTTTTGGATGATATTGCCCATCATAATTTCGGACTGTCCATCGGCATACACT
>CAZYOD010000112.1:0-7751 GCA_964648635.1 uncultured Balneolaceae bacterium
ACTAAGTATTGTTTTATCACCCTAGCTTTCATCCCTCAAGAAGGCTGTATTAAATACTTGTTATATAAAGGATTTAGTACTAAAGGTGGGAATTAAAATTATATTTTAAGATACGATTAAGTTGACGGAATGTCCATTGCAAATCTATTGGATTGGGGATTTCTAACCCTTAGAAGGCACAGTTAAACTATTCCAAAATAGGATTAGTATTAACTAAATAGCTTTGCATTAATTACTAATAAAGCTCAGCGGCTAAGCAGATGGTTGGCCGCTGGTTGTTAATCGCAATTTATTGTGCGCAACTCGAAAATAGTTATCCGTAACAATTACTTAGAGGGTGTTATTCACGGAAAGTATTTAAAACTGCCTGATATTTGCATAATATCGAATTCCCCATTAACCTAACTGCAGATATCATTTACAGTAAATTTAAAAGCGGAGATCCTTATGAAACTTACAAAGACAGTATTTACTTTTGCGGTTATAGCCTTAATTTTTAGTGCGGTACCTGAAACAGCTTCTGCTCAGTGGAGCCTCGGAGCCTCATACGAAATACGTAATGAAGAGCCGAAAAATGGTTTTGGTGTCCGTATTGAACGCGAATTGTTGGAAAAAGCCCCGGTCGTCAACTTAGGTTTGCGTGGCCATTTCAGTTATTTCAATGAAGAAAATTATGTTGGAAGGGATAACGTACAATATGGTGAAATTACAAACTTTGACTACGGATTGGCAGCTGTTGGTGGCGTCTCGGTAGGTCCTATTAATCCGTATGTGGGTTTGGGTCTAGGAGCATCCACTCTTGATGCTACTATAGAAGATGTAGGCAATGCCCAGATTGATGATGAAAATCCCAAGGATAATGTTGTGTATTATAATGGTTTTGTAGGTGCCGAGGTAGCTATTATTCCAGCTTTAAAACCCTTTGTTGAGTACCGTTTAGAAGATACTGCAGATTACCAGGATGAGCTTGAAAATATTCGAGAGAGCAACGGAAGATTGATTTTTGGACTCTCTCTTTCTTTCTAAGATAGATATTTTTTCTGTCCGGCGGACGTTATACGGCGTCCGCCTTTTTTTATTTTTGAATTTTTTTTGAAATGACAGAAGGAGGCTTTTTTAAGTTCTAAGGGTAACAAAAAGGTCTCTAAAGTAAGGTTGGTAAATAAGCAAACAGTTCCTTTATTTTGAATGTAAATGGTCTGGGCATTGTTTTTGATGTAATAAAATGCTGTTAAGGCGCTTAGTATTTAATGATTTATGGCAGATACGAAAACCTCATATAATATTGATATCGATGATTATATCCTTGATCCGCCTCAGCAAAAGGATTTGGATCAGCTGCTAAAGGTATGTCGCGATAGCCTCGAAGAGGTTAATGAGGATATGATAGAGCGTGCTTTCAAGCTCTGTTATATATCGCATAAGGGAATTGAGCGGGCCTCCGGCGAACCCTATTATTACCATCCGCTGGCTGTAGCCAAAATTGTGGCATCGGAGATCAATATTGATGACGTATCGGTGGTAGCGGCCTTGCTGCACGATACGGTTGAGGATACAAAAGTGACTCTTGCTGATATTGAAGAGCAGTTCGGCAATACGGTATCCCATCTAATCGACGGCGTGACAAAAATTTCGGGGGTATTCAAAAGCCGGAATACCAAGCAGGCCGAAACGTTTATGAAGATGCTGCTCTCGATGGCTGAAGATATCAGGGTTGTGCTGATAAAATTTGCCGATCGGCTTCACAATATGCGAACTATTCAGCACCTTCCTCGTGAAAAGCAGATGCAAAAAGCCTCCGAAACGATGGAGCTGTATGCTCCTCTGGCTCACCGTTTTGGACTGTTCAGCATCAAAAGTGAGCTGGAAGATCTCTGTTTCAAGGTCATAGACCCCAATTCCTTTAAGTTTATCGCCCGTAAACTTCGCGAAAAAAAGGAGGCACGCGAGGGTTTCATCGAAGAATTTATGGAGCCTATTCAGGATGAACTGGATAATCAGGGGTTTACATTTGAGATGAAGGGGCGTCCCAAGCACATTTATTCTATCTTTCGAAAGATGCAGCGGCAGCAAAAGCCGTTTGAGGAAATTTACGATCTCTTTGCTATTCGAATCATATTGGAAGACCCCCACACAAAAGAAGACTGCTGGCGCGTATATTCCATAATTACCGACTGGTACACCCCGATACCCAAGCGTTTTCGGGATTTTATTTCGGTGCCCAAAGCCAACGGTTATCAGTCCCTGCATACTACGGTGATAACGAGGAAAGGGCGTAAGGTGGAGGTGCAGATTCGTACCCGGCATATGGATGATATTGCTGAAAAGGGAGTTGCGGCCCACTGGAAGTATAAAGAGGGCAAAAGAGGCGGTTCAGAAACACTGGAGAAATTTGTCCACTGGGTTCGGGATATCCTGGATAACCCGCGTCCCGATGCTGCTACCGAATTTGTTAAGGATTTTCAGCTCAATCTTTACCAGGATGAGATTTACGTTTTTACACCTCAGGGTGAGCTCAGGACGCTTCCGCAGGGGGCAACGCCTATTGACTTCGCTTTTGATATCCACAGCGAGATTGGAGAACGGGCTGTGGCGGCCAAAGTGAACGGGAAAATGGCGCCGCTGCGTCAGAAGCTGGATATCGGAGACCAGGTTGAAATTATTACCGGCAATAAAATCAACTTAAACCCGGATTGGATTAACGATGTTGTCACGCACAAGGCCAAATCACGCATTCGCCAGTATATCAAGCAGAAAGAGCGTCAGGTCGCTGATGAAGGACGAGAGATCTGGGAGAAAAGAGCAAAACGTGGGAACATTGAAATTTCTGAGCAGGATTTAACCCGAATCGCACAGAAGCTGAAGTTCGATTCTACCCAGGATCTGTTTTATGATATCGGTAAGGGCACCTTTGATGTAAGTAAACTTTATAAAACTGTAAAACAGTTTACAAGTAAGGGACGTATTGAAGAAGAGGAGGATCAGCAAGCTTCACCGGTTACCGAAGAAGAAATTCAGGAAACATATATTAATGCCGCCCGTTCGGTAAGTGATGAGAAGGCTCTTATCATTAACGGTGAGCTGACAAATGTTAAATATAGCTACGCCAATTGCTGCAACCCCATTCCCGGCGATGATGTTATGGGGTTTATCAGTCGTACCGGAGATGTAAAAATCCACCGCTCTAACTGTAAAAACATCCATCATCTGATTCAAACCGACGGCGAGCGTATTGTGGATGTCTCGTGGGCCAAGAATATTGACGCTAAGTTTCTCGGCGCGGTTAAAGCTATCGGCGAAGATCGAGTGGGTATGATAAATGATATCACCGACGTACTTTCGAAATCACTGGAAACGAACATGAAAAGTATTAATGTAAATAGTGATAGCGGGATGTTTGAAGGTATTCTGACGGTATATGTAGATGATATCGATCACCTTGATCGTATTATTGCCAAATTGCAGAAAGTGGAGGGTGTGAAAAGCGTTTTCCGTTACGAATAAGTCGTTGTTTACGCCACATTTACGGTGTTTTTTAAATTTTCATATCTGGTAGAAAAGTAATATCATCAATCACATATAAATGACCCTATTTTGAGATATCGTAACCGGGATCAGAATAAAAAACGTTGACAAATACCCTATTAGACTATGATTACTTACACTAAAAGAGATATCGTTCGTCGAGTGGCCGAACAGCTGGATGAGCCAATGGTTCAGACCGAACCGTGGGTTGATGCTGTGTTGGTGGCGCTGCGCGAGACCATGATGGATGCAGATCCTACTTGTAGGATTGAATTACGTGATTTTGGTGTTTTTGAAGTGAAAAGAACCAAAGCGAAGCCGAGAGCGCGAAATCCGCGAACAAATGAAGAGATTTATGTGCCCCCTCATCGCAAAACCCACTTCAAGCCAAGCAAGCTGATGAAACAATTTTTAAAACAACCTCTTGAAGAAGAGGAACTAGAAGGAATGGAAGATTGACGTGACAGAATATGGAAGACTGGTCGGTATAGATGTAGGAACAAAATGGATTGGGGTGGCGCGTACCGATCTGCTGAAAACTGTTGCCAACCCGATAGCAACATATCATACCAGCGAAGTGTTTGAAAAGCTGGAAGAACTTGTAGCTACCGAACGTGTAGAAAAATTTGTGGTCGGATGGCCTCTTACACCCGAGGGTGATGAAGGCGATGCCATAAAAATGGTGGAAGACTTTCTCGTTAAGCTTGAGACGAAATTCCCGGATATCGAAATTGTAAAAGTCGATGAGCGATATACCAGTAAAGAGGCTGTCAGGGCGATGGTTGAAGCGGGAGTTCCCAAGATGAAACGCCGGAAATCAGACCGCATTAATCAGGCCGCGGCCGCGATAATTTTACAGAAATATATAGAACTCGTAAAATCAAATAATGTCCGTATTACCGATCGTTACGTATGATGATGAGGTTCTTCGCAAGAAAGCAGAGCCCGTCACCGAAAATACCGAAGAGATCCAGACCCTGATCGACGATATGTTCGACACTATGTATAACTCTGACGGCGTCGGTCTTGCGGCACCTCAAATAGGGAAGCTGCTCCGTATTTTTGTGGCAGATGCCGACCCCATGGTTGAAGATGAGGAAGAGGAATCTCAGCAGGGACCTATCGTCATGATTAATCCCGAGATATCTTTTGAGGGTGATGAAAAAGTCGAAATGGATGAAGGATGCCTGAGCATTCCCGGTGTAAATGCTGCGGTAAAGCGCCCCGATAAAATTGTCGTCTCCTATCTGGATCGAAATTTTGAACAGCAGGAGATGGAAGTGGACGGTTGGCTGTCGCGTGTCATTCAGCACGAAAGGGATCATCTGGACGGTATCTTGTTTTTAGACCACCTTTCGATATTTAAGCGCAAACTCATTAGCTCTAAGCTGAAGGAGATTGCTGAGGGCTCGGCAGAGATCGGATATCCTGTTGTCCCTAAAAAAGCCCGTGCAAATTAAACAGATGCTATGCGAATAGTTTTTATGGGCTCTCCGGATTTTGCAATTCCGAGTCTGGAAGAGCTGCACCGCTCTGATCACGAAATTGTTTCTGTAGTCAGTAATGTGGATAAGCGTCGGGGACGGCGATCAAAACCCACGCCAACGGTCGTTAAAAAAAGAGCGCTTGAACTTGATCTGCCTGTTATTGAAGTGGAAGAGCTAGATGATCCTTCGTTCTACGAACAGCTAAAAGCACTTGACGCCGATCTATTTGTTGTTGTGGCTTTCCGCGTGTTGCCTCCGAAATTGCTGGGACTTCCCACCAAAGGATCGATTAATCTGCACGCCTCCTTGCTGCCGAAATATCGCGGTGCGGCACCTATCCACTGGGCCATTATAAATGGGGAGAACAAAACAGGCTGTACCATTTTCTTTTTGGATGAAAAAGTGGATACGGGACAGATAATCAAACAGAAAGAAACGGAAATTGGTCCCGACGAGACAACGGGTGATGTTTATAATCGACTCAAAAAGATGGGGGGTAAGTTGCTTGCTGAAGCGGTTGATGAAATTGATAGGGAGACCTATAAGCTGCGTCCTCAAGATCATGGAAAAGCAACGCCCGCTCCAAAACTGTTTACAGACGATTGTAAAATTGATTTTAATCAGCCCGCTCAGAAAGTTCATAATAAAATCCGCGGACTAAGTCCTTTTCCTACCGCCTGGGCACTGCTAGATGACCAAAAATTTAATATCTACCGTTCAACATTGGGGCCCGACAAAAAAGTGGATGCGGGGCGTTTGGAAATGCACGATGGAAATTTACTGGTTGGATGTAAAACCGGAACATTATTTCTGAAAGAAGTTCAACTAGAAAACAAACGCCGAATGGACGGAAGAGATTTTATGAATGGATACAACGGCAATGGTGTCCTGCATTAGAATTATCTGAAATTTAATCTCATATTGACAAATAATCAGATAATTGTAATATAATCCCCGTTACATTCCTTGAACTAACTACTGTTGACATGAATTTATCACCGCTACTGGATGCAGCAAAAAGAGGGGATTTAGCAACGCTCAAAAAGCTGACCAAAGAGGAGAAAAACGTTAATCAAACGGCTAAAAATGGAGTTACGGCACTGATGACTGCAGCCGAGAACAATCATCCCGAGACCGTCGAGTTTCTGCTTTCGAACGGTGCCGACCCCAATTCAGCTACATCGATGGGTGGAACCGCTCTCAGCCGCGCAGCCGAAAAGGGGCACATTGAAATTATGGAGCACCTGCTGGATCACAATGCTGAAATTGGAGATCTGGCTCTCATCGCAGCAGCCCGTGAGGGCAAACTTCAGGCGGTAAAGCTGCTGGTTGAAAAAGGTGCTAATGTCAATGCTCAGCAGCGGTGGGGACAAACCGCGCTGATGCTTGCCGCGCGTGAAGGCCACTCAATGATTGTAAAATATTTACTGGCAAACGGAGCTAAAGTAAAAGTCAGAGATAAAAATAATAATTCTGCTCTGTCGATGGCACTGGATAATGATCATGTCCAAATTGCCGGACAACTGCGCCGGGCCGGCGCCAAAGCTCATACGGATAAAGAAGGCGAAATGGATTTGGATGATGAAGGGGACGAAGAAGATCTGGAGGGAGCGGATTTCGATGATCTTATTGATGAAGAAGAGGTCATGGATGACGTAGATGTGGAAGAAGATTAATCCACATAATTATTTACATATCATAGCGTGAACTCTTATTTTTAAGCGTTTTAAAATTGTCTGACCTTAGTTGCAGGATTTGCAAAAATTTAACTCAAAAAGAGACGAAATAATTTATGGATAAAATTAATGTAGGTATTAATGGTTTCGGGCGGATCGGCAGGTTAGTAACTCGCTCTATTCTGGCGTATCACGAAGATAAAATTAATATTGTTGGTATTAATGACTTGATGGATGCCGAAACACTTGCTTATTTGTTTAAGCGTGATTCCGTGCATGGTACGTATAAAGGAGATGTCAGTGCTACAGATGATACGCTTACCATTGACGGCATGGAAATTGGCATTTCCTCCGAACGAGATCCCGCTGACCTCAAGTGGGATGAACGTGGAGCTGATGTTATTGTTGAATCAACAGGTCTTTTTCGCACTCGCGACGGTGCAGCCAAGCACCTCGAAGCCGGCGCTAAGAAAGTGATTATTTCGGCTCCTGCCAAAGGTGACAAAGATGTAAAAACGGTTGTCCTTGGAGTAAATGACGATGTGATCGATGATGATACGCAAATCTACTCCAATGCCAGCTGTACCACCAATTGTCTTGCGCCTATGGTTAAAGTGTTGGATGATGCTTTCGGTCTTACAAAGGGGTTCATGACTACTACCCACGCTTATACCGGCAGTCAAAATCTGGTGGACGGTCCGCATAAAGATTTACGACGCGGGCGTACTGCGGCACAGAATCTGGTGCCAACGACAACGGGTGCTGCACAGGCCGTGGAGCTCGTACTTCCGCATCTCGAAGGTAAGCTGGACGGGAGCGCTATCCGTGTACCGGTAGCAGACGGATCGTTGACTGATCTTACGGCTATCGTTGATAAAGAAGTTACCGTAGAAGAAGTCCATGATGCTTTCCGCGAAGCTGCGAATGGATCTATGAAAGGCGTTCTAGAATATACCGATGAGGAGATTGTCTCTACGGATATTTTAACGAATCCGCACTCTTGTATTTACGACAGCGGGTTTACAAAAACTGATGGTAAAATGGTTAAGATCTTGGCTTGGTA
>CAZYOD010000113.1:0-7747 GCA_964648635.1 uncultured Balneolaceae bacterium
CTTCGGGGGTCACGAATGCTACAACCGTACGAAACCGAGCTCTGCGCTTTTCGGCGGATATTCCCTGCAATTCACCCAAGAGTTTAGTCACATTATCTTGGTAGGTTGCCGATTCCCCGGCATAGCGTGCAGAATATACGCCTGGTCGGCCGTCCAGTGCATCCACCTCAAGTCCTGTATCATCGGAAAGCGCCGGTAAGCCGGTCTCCTCAAAAACGTAACGCGCCTTTTTTAGCGCATTCCCTTCGAGCGTCGGTCGATCTTCCTCAACCTCTTCCAGCTGCGGAAAATCGTAAGTGGATTTAAGCGTGATGCCCAGCGGCTTCAACGTTGACCGAAGCTCTTCAATTTTGTGTTTATTACGCGAGGCTAATACAATCGTATCCATACTCAAATTACTCTGCGTCTTTTACCTGGTGTAAAATCTCCTGTACTTGAGGCCATCTTAGGCGCGGACCAAATTGGGATACAATTTTAGATCCTGCCAGACTAGCCAGCTTCCCGGCTCCCGCGTATCCAAATCCATTGGTGATTCCGTACAGAAAAGCCCCCGCATACATATCGCCCGCACCGTTGGTATCGACGGCCTTTACCTCATACGGCTCTATGTCAATAAACGTATCACCGTCAAAAATCATCGCTCCATTTTTTCCCTGCGTGATCACAAACCGCTTGGCATCTTTTTTCAGGACTTCCCGGGCTTCGCCCAGGTTATCCTTTCCGGTATAAATTTTTGCTTCCTCCTCGTTACAGAAAAGCAGATCAACAGAAGCACCGATCACATCTTCAAATCGTCCTTTAAATGCCTCCACAATAGAAGGATCGGAAAGCGTTACAGCTGTTTTTACATCGTTATTCTGGGCAATTTTCTTTGTCTCCTTCATTGCTTCATATCCCTGGTCTGATGCAACAAGATACCCTTCGATATATACATACTGTGAATCTCGGATGGCAAGCTCATCGATCTCGTGTGTAGATAAATTGGCCGTAATTCCCAAGTAGGTGTTCATCGTACGTTCGGCATCATCGGTAACCATCACCAGACACTTTCCCGTTATTCCGTCTTCGCGCTTCTGGCGGTCGAAGTTTGTGTCGATTCCCGCCTCTTTCATGTCTTCGAGATACAGATCCCCAAAAGGATCATCAGCTACCTTGCAGGAATAGAAAGCTTTTCCGCCGAACTGACTTACCGCGAATACCGTATTGGCTGCCGATCCGCCCGGCTTTTCAATGGTCTCTTCACGGTTGATACTATCAATTAATCGAAACTGTGTATCCTCATCTACGAGCGTCATAACGCCCTTTTTAACCTGATGCTTTTCTAAAAATGACTCTGTCACCTCAAACTCCATATCCACCAGAGCATTACCGATACCGTAAACGTTATACTTCTTTTTCATAAATAGTTAGCAGATCAATCGTTAAAAATAGCAAGTGCCGAAAATACGAACTCTACAGGCTCGAATAAAGAAAAACCATCATCAATAAAAAAAGCACCTGCCCTCCCGGACAGGTGCTTGAAATAACCCAATATTACACAATATTAGTTATGTGCAATTGGATCCGGATCTCCATCAGGATCGCTGCTGGCAGTTCCGTCGGAATTGGGACTTCCGTTTGTAACAAGCAACAAGCCCGCTACGTGAGGAGAAGCCATAGAAGTACCGCTAATAGTATCAGTACCGCCATCCATCCATAGAGAAAGAACATCTACACCGGGTGCAGCAAATTCAATAGGCGGATCGGTAGGTCCTGACCAGTTTGAGAACGAAGCAAATGTATCGGTATCATCCGTTGCAGAAACGGTCCATACATTGTTGTACTCTACGCGGGCTGGAGAATAGTTATTCGCATCAGCACCGTCGTTACCGGCTGCAATGGCGAAATAAACGCCCTGATCAGCAGCATTGCGAGTAGCATCATCTACGGCATCAGAAGTACCACCGCCGAGACTCATATTAGCAACGTCACCGGCCGATGCGTTAGCCGCAACATAATCAATACCATCAATGACGCCCGAGTAAGAACCGCTTCCACGATCGTCGAGTACTTTCACAGCAACAACTGTAGCTCCTGCAGCTACTCCAACAACATCAATATCGTTGTCAATGGCAGCAATAGTTCCTGCAACGTGGGTACCATGGCCATTGCCGTCGTCAGGAGTATCGGATCCAGGTCCACTTGATAAAAACACTGCACTTCGCTGTGTATCAACATTCAGATCAGGATGGTCCAAGTCAATACCGGTATCAATGACCCAGGCAGTTCCGCTACTTGCAGTAGCACCACCTACTCGAGTAATACCCCAAGGTGTAGTCTGGCCACCACTATCATCACCACCGCCGTCATCACACTCGCCTCCATTCGGAGTACCACAAGGTGGTGCCAACGTCACTATTTGATCTTCTTCGATATAATCGATTCGATCGTCATTTTTGAGATTTGCAAGCTGATCGGCATCAAGCTTAGCAGTAAAGCCTTTCAAAGCTACATTATATTCACTGACTACTGCATTTTTTTCAATGCTATAGTCGGAATACACAGTACTTCTTGCCTTGCTAAGTGATTCTGTGTCATTTAGGACAACAATATATTGGTCGTCAATATTGAAGTCAGCTTGTGTTGTTTTTTCTGTTTCTTCTTGGTCGAGATTATTTGTCGGTTGATCACAAGCAGTGAAACCGAAAACAACTAATACAGCAACCAAGCTTATTTTAAAGAATGCATTTCGCATAACTTTTGTCTTGTTTAATTAAAATTATGTTCGCTTTTGCGAACACCAAGACAGGAATGCTCTCAAACTCCAAACACCCTAAAGAAAAGTGAGATAATAGTATGTGAGATGTCCCTGCCGTTAGAAGTAAAAGAGCATTAACAGACTATCTTGTTACAAATAAAGAAGCAAATAAGCGTTAGGAAATTTTAATAAATCACAAAATGTGCTCTCACAGTATTCATTCAACGATAAGAGAAATATCCAAAATCCATATAGAATTTTTGGCATACCATCTTGACCCCATGTCCGGCAGTGTACCTTTTGATTTATTAATCCTAACTTCAAATAACTAAACGCTTTACTTTAAGCTCCATTAACAATGCGTGATCTAATCGATTTTCTGAAAGATCGGCTTTCAAAAAAATTACCCGGTCAAAAAGTGCAGGTTGAAATGGCACCGAAACCGATATCCGGTGGTGACATCAGGGAGATGAAAGCCCCAAAAGACGCAAACAAAAGTAGCGTATTAATACTTCTTTTCCCGAATGAAGAGCAGGAACTGGAACTTGTACTGACTTTACGAAGTCATGACATTGATCACGGCGGACAAATAAGTTTTCCGGGCGGCCGTGCTGAAGAGGGAGAAGCTGTAACCAAAACCGCTCTTCGCGAAGCGCGCGAAGAGATCAATGCCGACCCCAGGTTCATAACAATTATTGGCCAACTTAGCGACTTGTATGTGGCCCATTCCAATAATCTTGTAACACCGGTGGTGGGATATACGGATCATCGCCTCGACTTTAAAAAGAATCCCGCTGAAGTTGCGGAAATTTTTACTGTTGAACTCCAATCGCTTCTTCACAAGAAAAATTTGACGGTAGAAGATTGGTCACTTAGCAAAAATACCTATCGCGTCCCCTACTGGGATGTGCACCGCGTACCGCTTTGGGGAGCAACGGCAATGATGCTTAATGAGCTGTTGGAATTAACCCGGGAATATCTGGCAGACCAATAGCTTTTTTTGTACGCCCTATTACATTAGCTATTCCAATAAGGAGCATCGATCAATCTCTTTTCTGCCGAACTGTGAACCGCAAAATTAAATCCCTGCTGAATTCCGTATCCGCCAAACTCACCCTGTTTATTCAGAGCGATAAATCCAACTTGTATTCCTTCAATAGATTTATTCTTTCGGACGATTCGTTCAACTGCTCTTTTGCAAGCTGTTTCAGGGTCATCACCATGCCGCATGTTTTCAACAACGGTATGGCTGCCGGCAATTCGAATGATCTCTTCGCCCAATCCGGTCCCGACAGCGGCTCCCACTTCGTTATCCACAAATAATCCTGATCCAATCAGTGGAGAATCACCGACCCTGCCATGCATCTTCCAAGCCGTACCACTGGTTGTGCAGGCTCCCGACAGGTTGCCACTCCCATCCAGTACAAGCATCCCAATGGTATCGTGATTCTCAACATTCACTTCCGGCTGATATTCCGCATTTTTCTTCCACTCTTTCCAATCCTTTCGTGACTCCTCGGTAAGCATATCCTGTTCCTCAAATCCTTGCTCGATGGCAAAATTTAGGGCTCCGTCTCCGACCAGCATCACATGCGGTGTCTCCTCTTTCACTTTTCGCGCCACCGAAATCGGGTGCTTGATATTCCGTAAAGCTGCTACTGACCCGCAGCGATCACGCCCATCCATGATGCAGGCATCTAATGTCACATTCCCATCGCGGTCGGGTCGACCGCCATAGCCTACCGTCCGTACATCTGGATCACCTTCCGGAACGCGAACTCCCGCTTCAACAGCGTCCAGTGCCGAACCGCCTTCCGACAATACTTTCCAAGCCTTTTTATTGGCATGTTTACCAAAATTCCATGTTGATATGACGATGGGTTTATCTCCCCGCCCGGCAGAAGATGAAAATCCGTTTGCCAACCTTCTGGCGGGCATTAGTCCACCCAGCGCTGTCAATTTCAGAAAATTTTTACGGCTGATCATAATATTGGATTATTTCAATTTTAATGATGACAAATTCTTCAACACTAATCTCATTATTTCAGCATCCCCGCAGCCTCTCGGCCTACCTCACTGCCTATGGCAATTCCCATACCGCTGAGCCCTGCCGCCACAAATCGATATTCGTCCAACTGCTTAAGTACAGGCGTTTTGGTAGGTGTAAACCCCATAATTCCCGACCACTCCTTCTCGATCTCCCAGCCGGTCGGGAGTTTTAACACATCTGACACAAATCCAACCAAGTGCTTTTTAATTTTATCATTTGTCCCAAACTGATCGGTTGCCTCTGCTTTCTCATCCATATTCCGGGCCCCGCCAATGAGTAATCGATTACCTACATTGCGGAAATAAATATAACCCCGGTCGTGATGAAAAATTCCTTTCCATGGCAAACTATCCAGCTTATTGGTCACCAGTACAAATCCGCGTCCCGGCTTAATCTCCAAATCCGGCAGCAGCTTTGGCACAAAACCGTTTGCCGCAAATAAAATCTTTTCGGCTTCCAGTTTGGGTCCGCCTGAAATTTTCACCTCCCCTGCCGATGAAACTCGATCAACGGTAGAATTCCACTTGATCTCCACTCCGACCGCGTTCACTTTTTGGATCAGCGCCTGCATCATCTTTCCGGGATGCAGCGCACCCTCCAATCGATTATAAATCACGGGATATCCCTGCAACTCCTGCGGGCTGTACACTGTTTTTTCATCCAGCAACTCCTCCATCCAGCTGTTAAAAAGCTCAATCTCCGGCTCCACCCTATCAAAAGCCCCTCGCGTTCGGAAAAACTCGTATCCCCCGCAGTGCTCATAACCGATCGCCTCATCTCCCAGTGTATCCCGCAACAGCTCCAGCCCTCGATAACGACGGACGATTCTCATTTTAATTTTTTCTTCGGACTCTTTATCCATATCGGCCAGATGCTCACCGATTGATCCCACGCAGGCAAAACCGGCATTTCGAGTACTGGCCCCCTGTGGCAAGAATCCTTGTTCCAGCACAACAACTTTTTTTTCGGGGTTATCCCGTTTATAAAATAGTGCTGATGTCAACCCCACTATACCGGCGCCAACAATGATCAGGTCGTATGGTTTTAGAAAAGAATCATGTTCCCACAAAGAAGCTATAGGCATCTGTTATTCGTTGTTAGAAAAACAAAAGGACTATTTTGAGCTAGTGTCTTAGCAATTTTAAAAATACTTGGCCTCTTAACAAAAAACCGAAACTAATAACCAATATCCTGAAATACCAGCGAGGCCATCAATGCGGCGCCTGTGAGAAAGCAGTCTTCATCCACATTATATTTCGGATGATGCCAGCCGTAGGTTGATTCGGTTTCGTCGCGTCCGCTTCCCAAAAAGAAAAATACCCCCGGAAACTCTTGCTGATAAAAAGCAAAGTCTTCGCCCGCCATAATGGGATTTTCCAACAGCTTCACATTTTTCTTCCCGAGCAACGCTCCGGCTGTATCAACCAGCTGCTGCGTGGCCCGAGCATCGTTGTGCACCGCCGGGTATCCGAAATCAAAATTAAAAGTATAACCTCCGCCGGCAGCTTCGGTCACCCCTTTAATAATAGCCTCAATACGATCTCTAATCATCTCGGCCGTCTCTTGAGAAAAAGTGCGCACCGTACCCAGCATCTCAACCTTCTCCGGGATCACGTTGTGGGTCTGTCCTCCGCGAATTTTTCCCACCGTTACTACGGCCGGCTCGGTAGGATCAACATTTCGGCTCACAATGCTCTGGATCTGATTAACTGCCTGGGCAGCCATTACAATCGGATCCACCGCCTGATGGGGTGCTGCCGCGTGACCGCCTTCACCGATAATTTCGATATTAAACTCATCCGGACGCGCCATCAACGGCCCTTTTTTTACCGCTATTTGTCCCGGCTCCAGCTGTGGATAAGAATGCAACCCGTAAATCAGATCCACGCCTTTTTCTTGCAGGTAACCCGTTTCGCATAGCAGGCGCCCGCCGCCCGGCAGCTTTTCTTCGCCCGGCTGAAAAATAAGCAGCACCGTACCTTCGATCTCATCTTTCAAATCCGACAAGATATTCGCTACTCCCAGCATATTTGCCGTGTGTGCATCGTGTCCGCAACAGTGAGCCACTCCCTTTTTCTGGGATATAAAATTCTCTTTGTGATCACCTTCCTCTTTAATGGGCAACGCATCAATATCAGCCCGCAGTGCAACCACTCGATCAGAATTTTTGCCGCCTTCGATGACTGCAATACATCCCGTTTCCTGGGGACGATCAACAGTCACATTCAGCTTCTTTAATTCTTGAATAATAAAATCGGTAGTCTCATGCTCCTGATAACTTAACTCGGGATGCTGATGTAAGTGCCGGCGAAAATCTATCATCTGCCGGTGATATTCTTTCGCCTTATCCTGAATTTCACGTAATTCCATATCAGTTTCCTTTAATTGAAACGGGCGCAATTGAAAATAAAAATTTTATTGTAAGGCTATTAGGATAACTCGCAACTTCCTTTTGATTTCATCGTAGTCTTTGAGAGGCATGATAGTGAATTATCAATGATTTATCTTTCTAATTATGAATAAGAGTAGCATATCGTGGGAAATTGTTTTGGCGGGTCTGGCTTTTATCGGCATCGGCTTATATTTAATGAGTAAATCCGCCTCTTCTAATTCTTCATCTACGGTTTGGAATTCTCAATCCCATATCCCTTCACCGCCCAAAGCTCCGCTGCCGGGATCCATTGTTATAGACCTTGGGGACCTTAAGAACCTCAAAAACCTTGAGAAGCTTAAAAACCTAAAGAACCTGGATAAACTTGAGCAGCTGGAAATCAACCTGGAGAATCTAGGGCAAGATATTGAAAAAAATGTTGAACACGGAGTACCGGAAAGTTTAGATCAAACTTTAAAAAAGCTGGAAACGGAACTTCAAAAAATTGAGGATGCTGATTTTAAAGTGAAACTCCAGGATCAAAAGTTGTATATCAACAAAGATTACAATGTAGAAGAAGCAAAATGGA
>CAZYOD010000114.1:0-7741 GCA_964648635.1 uncultured Balneolaceae bacterium
TGCAGTATCCCTACAGCGAAGGAGAAGATTTTCATGCTATTATTGATGTCCTTAAGATGACTATGTACGAGTTTCCGGAGAAGGGCGGGAAACCGGATAAGTTACCTATCCCCGATTCGCATAAAGCACAGGCAGACTTATTGCATAATGAGCTTGTGGAGGCAGTTGCCGAAAACGATGAAACGCTGCTGGATCTGTATTTGGAGCAGGGAGAGCTTACAGAAAGCCAGATGCGGGAAGGTTTGCAGCAATCGCTGTTGAAACGGGATGTATTCCCGTTGTTTTGCTGTTGTGCCAAGCGAAATATGGGAACGGGGCGTGTGATGGGGTTCCTAGGAAATGTGGCTCCAAATCCGCTGGAAGCAAATCTACCTAAAACAACAGAGGGCGAAGAGATACCGCTGGAGCCGGAGGGGAATCCCTTAATGTTTATTTTTAAAAATAGTTCAGAAACTCATGTTGGAGATATGCTCTACTTTAAAGTGTATGGAGGCACAATAAAGCCGGGGCTGGATCTCATCAATCATACAACAGGAAATACCAATCGTTTGTCGGGACTGTTTGGGATTAATGGGGAGAAACGAATTGAAGAAAGTGAGATCCCGACCGGTGATATCGGGGCGGCAGTGAAACTGAAAAATACCGGTGTGAATGATACTTTACACACCAAAGGAGTTGATGTGGAAATCGAGCCCATTCATTTTCCCGAGCCGATTATTCGAACAGCTATTCGACTTAAGCGGGATGGGGAAGAGGATAAGCTGGGGAATGCACTGCATCAGCTACAGCGAGAAGATCCCTCGTTGCAAGTAGAGCACAGTCAGGAGTTGAGACAGGTTATTATCCACGGACAAGGTGAGGAGCACCTCGGAGTTATTGAGCATGCATTAAAAGTTAGGTTTAATCTTGATTTTGATTTTGTGCAGCCGCGCATTCCTTATCGCGAAACGATCACCAAAGCAGTGCGCACGGAGTATCGCCATAAAAAACAGTCCGGCGGTGCGGGACAGTTTGCCACGGTGTCGATGTTGTTGGAGCCTTTGTCGGATAATATGCCAGAACATAGCGATCTGAAGGTACGTGACACCCAGGAAATAGATCTGGATTGGGGCGGAAAGCTGGTATTTCGAAATTGCATTGTGGGCGGTGTTATTGACAACAGATTTATGCCGGCCATTTTGAAAGGGATCATGGAGAAAATGGAAAACGGTCCTCTAAGCAATTGTCGGGTTCGTGATCTTAGAGTTTCTATTTTCGACGGAGCCATGCATACGGTCGACTCCAACGATGCGGCTTTCCGGACTGCAGCATTGATGGCTTTCCGGAAAGGATTTTTAGAAGCTAAGCCTAAATTGCTGGAGCCGATTTATACGATCGAAGTAACTGTTCCGGCTGATTATATGGGGGATGTGCTGAGTGATATCAGCACGCGGCGTGGGCAAATTTTAGGAATGGACTCGGAAGGCTCCATCCAAAAAATTAAATCACATGTGCCGCTCGAAGAACTGGATCACTATGCGACCCGATTAAAATCAATGACGCAGGGCAGCGCGCGATATGCGAGAGCATTTTCCCATTATGCCCCGGTTCCCCACGATATCCAAAAACGGGTAATGGAAGAGACAATGGAGTTGCAGGAAGCTGGGTAAATACAGTTTGTAATTGAACCTCAGATCTTCCCGTCGCCCTGCTGCGGGACAGATAATCTATTCCGACTCTTTCACCAGATTTTCGAGCTTCTTATCCTCGGGGTGATTTTCTTTTAAATGCTGGATATATCTCCGTGGCAATTCAAAAAATACCTCTTCGGGAACGGGTGGGAACCGCCGTTGCATTATTTCTGTGGGACGTTCGGGACGCAGTTCCGGATTCCAGGTAAAGCCCTCCAGCTGCCGTTGGGCAGTTTGATCGCTTTCGGGAAGGTAGGATCCATTAATGGATCCCGTCGCTTTCATTTCAGCAAGTTCCCCTTCTTCAAAAAAGATGCGAATATGAGGAGCCGTCATATCAATAGCGCCGTCAGGCTCACCTTCTTCATTTTTAGTAAAGCGAAGAAGGTGCCCATTCTCATACACATAAATTTGGTGGAGATTCCCATCTTCAAAATCTGCCTGCAACGTATCACCGGTAATCTGATTGAGCCTGTCTATAACTGTATCCTGTTGTACCGAAAAGGGGCGCGGATACGATTCAAGGTTGTCAATATCTCCATCCTTAATTTTTGCCCTGATATAAGGTCCGGTAAGCTGTACTTGTTTATGCCAGGCTTTGGCGTTCGACCAAAGCTCGAAAGTGTCGGTGCTGTCGGTGTATTGTGATGTGTCGGAGACCGACGAAAAAGAGGGCGACCATATGCGAACACTGTCATATCCAAATACAGTGGCAGTAGTGTCTTTGGGCGTTCGCTCCTCGAGGGAAAGAATAGTCTTAGCCCGGATATGCGTAGTATCGGCTTGGGCGGTATCGGCGGTATCCGTTTCAAAATTTTTAAGCCAAGCATCGGTTTCCAGAAGGCGCCGACCGGTGGAATCCGCTTCCAGGTAACGGCCCTGAATCATGGAGTCGTTTTCGCGATCATCTCCGAAAATTTCGCCATACAGTTCGTAGTATTTTGTTTGCCGATTGCTAAAAAGAGAATCGCCCTCGAGATATTGCAGTGAATCAGCGATCTGCACCTTGCCGTGAAATTCAGCACTGTCGGCCTCTCGATAGTAAAAACCAGAGTTGGCCAGCAAGGTCCCCCGCTGATCTTCTAAACGAATTTCATCGAGAAAGTGAGCTACTTTTGTGGTGAAACGGTAATCTACACTGTTGCCGAAAAGGGTAGTGCTGTCCGCTTCAATGATAACACGCCCGCGCAGCTGACTAAAGTCAACATCGGTGAAATAGATAAGCGTGTCGCTCCATATTTTTTCTGTTTCGGTGTTAATCTCGATATTACCAAACGCACGGATTTCACTTTTGTTCACAAATTGATAGGCGCTATCGCAAAACATTTCCAGATTTCCACTCTGCAGGTGCACATTGCCCAATATTTTTTGGACACGCTCACCTTTGTATTGGCCGCCCTGGATACTATCAGCTTCGAGGATAGTAATCGGATTTTGGGCTCGCAGTTCTTGCGCGAAACCTCCCATCAGAAGAAAAAACAGTGCTATAAACAGCAGGTTGGCGCTTTGTGTTGTGGGAGTTGATATATTCATGATCTAGTCAACAATTACGCGGCCTTTAGGCTCCTTAATGGTATAGTCAACCAGATCGGTATCGCCTTGGAATCCGGTCCCGGCGATGCTGTCGGTAGGCGTTTTTACGATGACAAATTTTGGTGTTTGAATGGTATTATCCGATTGTTCCCACTCGAGATATTCGGATTCCAGATGACGGTTATCAGCGGTATTGACCCTCACATTGCCGAATAGCTCAAAAATAGCATCTTCCGATTTATAGATGGCGCGATCAGAGAACACTTCGGTATCAACAGCTCCGGTAGAATCAAAAACATGAATGGTAACAGGCCCTCTAATCCGGGTCTCATTTACATCGCCTGTGTAAGTAGCAGCATAAGATCCCCAAAGGCGGACTTTTTTCGATCCTTCTTCAATAACTTCCATATCCACATTCCAGGTTTCGGTAGTTGACGTGAGAGAATCTCTTAGGGCTTGGTCTACCTGTTTTGATTCGTCTTGCGATAGTTCACCACACGATGAAAGCCCTGCTACTATTAGCAAGCAAACAACAAATGCCAAGAGCGTGTTATGTTGTTCCAAAGTATCGATCACCTGCATCACCTAGTCCGGGGACAATAAATGCATCCTCATTTAATTCCTCATCGATTGCAGCTGTGATAATCTGCACCTCAGGATGATTTTCTTCCATTCGCTTTAATCCTTCCGGAGCACAAATTAACGAAATAAAACGAAGATGTTGTGCCCCTTGCTTTTTTAGGAAGGTCAGTGCATCGTCGGCACTGCCTCCCGTTGCCAGCATGGGATCTACAACCAGCACCATATCTTTTGCTACTCCATCCGGGATGTTTGAGTAGTAATCCACAGGTTCAAGGGTTTCTTCATCCCGATACATCCCCAGATGGCCAAATTTAGCATCCGGAATAAATTGTAACAGGGCATCTGATAACCCAAGACCGGCGCGAAGTATAGGTACAACCATTACATCCTGATCTATATCGTAACCGGTGGTTTTTTTTATGGGAGTTTCAACTTCAAAAGTTTTTTGCGGCAATTCTTTTAAGGCGTGATAGGCTAAAATCACGGCAATACGTTTAAGAGCGCTTCTGAATTCCGCAGTATCGGTTGAGACATCCCGCAGGATCGTCAAATCCCTATTTATTACGGGATGCTCAATTAAAGTGACATTTTTGAAATCGTGTGAACTCATATATTCAGGATTTATGAATCCGCTGTTTCATGTTCTTTGCTAAAGTATTTTTGGGTGAGCTTGTAAGCCACGCCTGACAGAGCAAACAGGGCAATGATGTTAAAGAATGCCATCAGGCCGAGCATCACATCACCAAACGCCCAAATAGTAGCGAGGGTAACTACGGCACCGAAAAAGTGCATTCCCACAAAAGCTATGCGATACCAGAAAATTGAATCAAAGCCGAACAGGTATTGTGCTGCGCGGTCTCCGTAATAGCTCCAGCTGATAGATGTTGAAATAGCGAACAGAAGTACCGCGAATGTTACCAGGTAGCCACCACCGGGGAACAGAGGAGATAGTCCTCGTTCAAAGGCTGCAGAAGTTAGCGGAGCACCATTTTGGACAACGCCTCCATAGAGAGAATTTATGGGAGTGTCTTCGCTAGTATATACTCTCGGTTGTTCACCCCCGAGTTCAATTCTTCCTGAGAAAGGAGTGGTATACCCTGCATCTACAAACATCGTATCAACAACGGCACCGTAGTGTTGCATAGTACCGTTTTCGGGAAGTCCGTTGCTGAAATAAAGAACTTGTGTATCCGCCGATTGACCTGCCGGTTGTTCTGTAACTTCATACGAAATAATTGATGAAGCAGGATCGATAGAGGATTTGTGTTGCATATCCCAAGCGCCGGTAGAGACAATAACCAAGCCGGTCATAGTACAGATGATTAGCGTATCAATAAAAGGCTCTAAGAGTGCTACAACGCCTTCGCGAACGGGTTCATCGGTTTTAGCCGCCGAGTGGGCGATTGGGGCAGATCCCTGTCCCGCTTCATTAGAAAATATACCGCGCTGAACACCGTAACTGAGTGTAAAGATCAAAGCTCCTGAACCAACGCCGAGAGCCCCAGCCTGTGGATTAAAAGCGTTACTGATGATTGTCCAGAATGAAGGTAACACAGCTTCGTAGTTAATGATAAGAATAGCAAGAGCTCCCAGAACGTAGAGGATGCCCATAAAAGGCACGAGTCGGGAAGTGACTTTTCCAATTCTTTTAATTCCGCCTAAAATCACAGCAGCGACAAGACTGGCTGTAATGAAACCGGTAATCCAGACCGGAATTTGAAAGTCTGTTTTCATTACATCTGCTACGGTGTTGGCTTGAACAGCATTACCGGTCAAGAATGCGCAAATAGCGGCAGAAACGGCGAATGCTACAGCAAGCCATTTCCAATTTTTTCCAAGGCCTTCTTCAATATAGTACATGGGACCACCGGAGACAGAACCGTCAGGATTCGTTCCCCGATACTCTTGGGCAAGTGTCACCTCGGTATATTTTATGGCCATGCCGAATATAGCAGTAATCCACATCCAAAAAAGAGCCCCCGGGCCGCCATAGTGAATAGCTAACGCAACGCCGGCAATATTACCGATGCCTACCGTTGCAGATAGTGCAGTGGTTAGGGCCTGAAAGTGGTTGATATCCCCTTCATCAGCCGGGTCATCATAAAAACCGGTTACGACTTTAAGACCGTGTGCAAACTTTCTAATTTGAATGAATCCGAGGCGGATGGTGATGTATAAGCCGAAAGCCAACAAAATGGCTACCATCGCCGGGAAAGCTTCAGGGGTATTCCAGATGAGATCGACAAGCCAAGTAATTATCTGATCAAATGTCTCCATGTGCTAATTGTAGTATACTTAAAGATTTTTAGGAAGAATCAAGCGTGAAGGTATAAAAAGATTTTCGAATTTTTTAGATTTAATTGACAAATGGCTATGACAAACCATTAAAAAACGTTAAAATGATATTATTAAGTAATGTAGTCGTCTTAATTTGTTTACACACTTATACTTAACATGTCTAAGCGATTAAATCTGATTACAAAAAGGAGTGACGTTCTATGACAAAAGCAGACATCGTAGATGTTATCGCATCTTCAACAGGACTTACAAAGGTTGAAACTGAAGCGGTAGTAAATGGCTTCATGGAAACCGTTATTGATGCTATGAAGCGTGGCGAACATATCGAGTTGAGAGGGTTCGGTAGCTTTAAAGTTGTTAAGCGAGCTCAACGTGTAGCACGCAATCCCAAGACAAATGAAGAGGTAATTGTGCCCGAACAGTATGTGCCGGTACTAAAAATGTCGAAGGATTTTAAGGAAGCCGTAAATGACTCGATGATGGAAAAAGAAGATGAGCAATAGTTAACCAGGATTTTAAATTTGTAGGATTAAATCTTGGGATATGCGTATCTTATGAATCCAATATTACCCCGGGAATCCGAAAGGATGCCATTAACAAAAATTTTAGGTGAGTATTATGCCAAGCGGGAAAAAGAGAAAAAAAACAAAAATTGCCAAGCATAAGCGCAAGAAGCGACTACGCAAAAATCGGCACAAAAAGAAATAGGCCTTACACAGGTTTAAAGAAAGTCCTTCCTTCTTGAAGGACTTTTTTATTTGTACGAAACAGCGCGGTTATGCCGCTCTAGTATCCAGGGTCTGTTCTGCGATTTTGAGAACTTTGTTAGATTTGACCAATAATTCCTGCAGGCACTTTAGCACAAAGTTATGTACATCATTTAAACTGTTGAGATCTTCCAGCGTATACTGGAAGTAAGAAATAAGATTAATAGCTGAAAGATATTTTCCGCTTTCGGACCCTTCGACCTCGATGTGCCAGCGAGTGATAATGTCATCGTCGGCATATAGCTGGTTAACTTCCTTGCTAATTTCTTCCATCCATTGACTTGCTGCTTCCAATCGATGATTACCATTATTAGCAGCCAATCGGGGATGTGGCGCTTTTTCATTAAAAAGCCACGTAATTTCAATATCAATTACGGGCGAAATGGAAGTGCTGACCATATTTTCTTCTTGCAAAAACGGATGTTCTTCCATTCCTGTAAGCTGCTTGGCCAATACTGTTTCGCGAAAACGATCCCAGTCAAAATTTATAGAAAGTGCTTTGAGAAAATTGGACTTTTTCTGAAGATCAAATTCAATTTCCAGTCCCGTTGCATTTATTCTATCTTCATTCCAGGTTCGAAATGAATTAATAGTAATGTCTCTCTCTTTAAGGTCACTCTCTATCCGGTTTACTACAGAGTTGAAAATCGGATATGTCATTCGTTCAACCTATTAAGTTCAATATTTGATTAGTAAGAACGCCTCTATAAAAGTATGAACAACTTTTACACGCTAATATATTTAATCGTTGAGATAAAAGAAAAAATCCGCGATGGATTTTACAGTTTTGCGATATCTCCCCACAAGGATGTGCTCCATATTTATATTGACAAAGACGAGGAAACTCATCGTTTGATTTTTAGTACCAATCCCCGTGAGACGGCTTTATTC
>CAZYOD010000115.1:0-5805 GCA_964648635.1 uncultured Balneolaceae bacterium
AACACTCTTTCCCGAGTCCAGGCAAGTCTCCGCCTTATCTAACAGTATGCCATAACTTTTATCGGACATTTTGCCGGAGTACAGCTCCTCTCGTTGCGCTTCCGGCGTTCGTTTGTTGAGGGGCAATCCCGCCAACGTTTTCCTGATTTGATCAGTCGAAAAATATTCAAGGCCCAGTTTGCTCTGCAGGTGAAGGGCAAGCGTGCTTTTCCCTGTCCCCACCCTACCCATAAATGCCAAGGCCGTGGGATGAGAACCCAGCAGTGCATATCTTAAGGAAAGATCAAAATAACGGGATGCCAATTCAGCAGCACGTTTGCGCTCTTTTCCGGGAACTTCCTCTTCGGCACTTTGCAAACTCTTCACTTTTCCCTTCACAAAAGCACGGTAACATTTATAAAAATCAATGATTTTGGCCAGTTCGGGATCGTTTAATTTATCTGCCATGAGGCTAATAAAATAACGCCCTTCTTCCCAACGATTATTGAAATCTAAATCCATTGCCAGATAAGCCAGATCTACGGCCACATCTCCGTACCGAAATCGTTTATTAAACTCGATGCAATCGTAAATCTGAACGTTCTCAGGCGTTATGTGAATATGTTCGAGGTGCAGATCACCGTGACCGTCCACGATACGCTTTTCTTCTACTCTTTGTTCAAATAAGGAGGTGTGTGTTTTAAAGTATTGCTGAGTGAAATGCTTTATCGCCGCATAAGAATTTTGATCAATCGTATTTTCAATAAAAGCCTTTGTCTGTGTAAAATTTTCATCTGTATTCACCTTGATGCGATTGATCTTACCCCATTTTAGGATTTCCTCATCCGGTTGCTGAGCGCTATAAAAATCAGCTAACTTCTGAGCCACACGTTCAAGGTGATCTCGACTCAGCGTATCCTTTTTAAGATAGTTGTGCAGAAAATATTCCTCGGGCAGCTTCTTCATTTTTACCGCGTATTCTATTGTAGCTTCATCATCCAATTCTTCTGAAATAACAAAGCTGCCGTTTTGCTTTTTGATACAAACTACTCCCAGGTAGATATCGTCGCTAAGTCTGCGGTTTAGTTCTACCTCGCGTTGGCAATATTTCTTTCGCTTGGCCAAAGAACTGTAATCCAAAAAACCAAAATCCACCGGCTTTTTTAGCTTATATACAAATGGGGGAGCCAAAAAAACATGCGAAATATGCGTTTGAATATGCTCCACCTGCTCCGGGCTATGGGGATACGAACGTCTCCTATTTAAAAAGGCAAGCAACCTTGAATCCAATCCTGACTTTGTAGTTGTAACACCCATAGTGAATGAAAAATATCAGTTTGCACGATAACTATTCCCTACAGTAAGCTATTATTTTTACTTGGGTTATGTAAATTTTTTGTAGATTAAATATTAAATTGAGTGGCTCACGATTTAAAACAAAGAGAGGTTGTGTCATGGCTATTGGAATAAAAACACCGCACATGCATCACGTCTGTTTAAGAGTATCAGATTTTAACCGAGCTAAAGAGTTTTATACTGATACGCTTGGGTTTCCTGTAGTGTTAGAAGAACCAAATTTGTTTATTATGATGGCAGGGAGCACCGCCGTTGCCATTCGCGGACCTGAAAAAGAAACTCCTGAGGGAGATGCGTTTAATCCTTTTCGAATAGGTCTTGACCATTTGGCGCTGGCTTGCGATGATGAGTCCGAACTAAACCGCGTGGCTCAAGCCTTGCAGGAAGCAAATATCGAAAACACCGGCGTAAAGATGGACGAAACGCTGGGAAAAAACTATGTTGCATTCAAAGATCCCGATCGAATTTCGTGGGAATTTTATATGTCATGAAAATACTTTATAACTATGAAATACATAATTAGTACCTTAGCAGTCGTTTTTCTGTCGACCGCTTTCAATTTTTCGGCCGAAGCTCAAATCCTAAACCGGTTGAAAAAGAAAGCTCAAGACGCCGCAGAACGAAAGGCCGAAGAAAAAGTCGCCGAACAGGTCCAGCTTGCTGCCGAACGGATGGTTGAAAAATCGTGGAACTCCATATTTGGTGAGATGAGCGAGGATTCACTCTCCGGCAAAAGGCTTCCCTTTAGGATGAACAGTAATGTAAAAAAAGAAGATGTCTATAATTTCAATACCATCGCCACGATGGAGATTGAAACGGTCAAAAAAGACGGAAGTTCAGATCCACCGGTAATAATGGATATGCATTTTAACGAAAAGGAAATGTACACCGGCACAAAATTCAGTTCGGAGGAAATGGATAACAAGGATGAAGAACTTTTTATCATCTATGACTTTAATAATTCGGCAATGCTTATGCTAATGGGCGACAAGCAGGATAAATTTTCTTTTGCTTACAATTGGGAAGAAGAATTAGAGACAGCAGAAGCTCAGGATGGCGAAGAGCAGGACTGGGATGAAATACAGGAATACCACGGTTATTCAAAAATCGGAAGCAAAAATATACTGGGTTACAACTGTGACGGTTACCGTTCTGAAGATGAGAATCAAATTACTGAAGTCTGGGTAAGCCGTGATGCTGATTTCGGCATGCACAGTTTGTTTAAAGCTAATGCCAACGCTAAGCAGATGAAGGGAAAAATTCCGGAAGATTATCCCGGGGGCATGATTATGGAAATGGTTGCCGAAGACCTTCAAAACGGCGATAAAACCACGATGACGGTCACCGGCATTAAAAAAGATGCACAGGTAAGTTATGCCATGGATGATTATCCGACTATGAGTCTCGGTTCAAAAGCTCCGAAAAATCAGTAGAATCTTTTATTGATATAAATTCCAGGCATCCCTATTCTAGTCGGGCATTTGTCCACCAGAAAACGCCTGATCAATAGTTATGGATCTAAAAATAGAAGGAAAAGTTACCCAAATTCTTGAAGAACAGTCCGGGACCGGAAAAAACGGTCGCTGGCGTAAGCAGGATTTTATTTTGGAAACCGAGGGAAAATTTTCCAAAAAAGTATGTATCACCCAGTGGGGTGACAAAATCGATCAATTCAATGTAACGGAAGGAGAAGAGGTTACAGTTTTCATCGATATCCAAAGCCGGGAATATAAAGGTAATTGGTACACTGATGTTAAAGCATGGAAGGTTGAGCGCGGCAATGGCGAATCTTCTGAAAATCCCGATGAAAATATCATCGACATGTCAGATATGGATCACGACGTGCCTTTTTAAAAGCATCATCTCATACATTAGCAATCATATATACTGCGACTGCTAAAGCAACCGCCAGCAGAACAATTATGATATAGGCCTCTGCAGCACTGCTACCGCTCTTTTGCATGGCTTTTGCTGATTTCTTTATCGGTCCTTTCCACAGCCATATCAAAAAAACGCTTCCCAGAAAGATAGCTATTAAGATAAGTACCATATAAAACCTTAGCTCTTCAAAACCAAAACGAGCTTGCTAAGCGAATTGGCAGCTCGGTGTTATTTAATAAAATAATCGGCCTATCCTACAGTACACGCCGGGCGGCCAAGAATCGATTGCGCCAATAGCTATTACCCAGCTTACTGATCATCACACCTTTGGATGTTGAAGCATGCAAAAACTCCCCTCTGTTAACTGCAATACCAACATGTAACGTTTTTCGGCCCG
The DNA here is from genome assembly GCA_964648635.1 of uncultured Balneolaceae bacterium. Lineage (GTDB taxonomy): Bacteria > Bacteroidota > Rhodothermia > Balneolales > Balneolaceae > Fodinibius. Next base: position 3,614 of record CAZYOD010000115.1, read on the forward strand.
TTCGAAAAAATACTAAATCACCTGTTCGCACAGCAGCCCGTCGAATTCCATCGCCCGCATTTAATTGCGTTTTGGTAGTGGTGGGGAGTTCAATTCCAAAATAATTATCAAAAATTATATTGACCAGCTTTGAGCAATCCACTCCCATTTGCGACGCTCCGCCCAACACATACGGTGTACCCTTCCAATCCCGGTAAGCCTTCATTAATGATGATTTTGCTTCATCCAACGACGAAACTGCCATCATTGGAGGCGGTGAGGGGTTATCGCTACTGCCCTTATTATCATCAGGAGAAGCAGCACTGTCTGCCGTACTAACCGCACTGCCCGGCGGCTGCGCAGATCGGGGAACCACACCGCAAGCGGTTGCCAAGTATCCTGCTACCAAAAGTATCATTACCGTCTGTAATCGCACCATTGCTGACTGCTAAATTTTGACTTAAACTCTCCGCTAAATGATCTATATTTAATGATTTAAAGACAACTAAAAATTAAGTTCATTATCTTTCTATGCAACTGTTGGTAAATGTGGATCATATTGCCACGCTCCGCAATGCACGAGGAGAAGGTTATCCCGATCCTGTCGAGGCAGCAAAAGTCTGCGAGCGAGCCGGGGCGGCAGGTATTGTTTTTCATCTGCGAAAAGATCGGCGCCATATTAAGGACGAAGACGTTTATGAATTAAAGAAAAGTGTCCAAGGGAAACTCGACTTTGAGATGGCTGCTACCGATGAAATGCTTGAAATAAGTACTGAAGTAGACCCTCATCTCGTTACCCTCGTGCCCGAAAGCCGCGAGGAGCTGACGACCGAAGGCGGGCTCAATATGGAAGCGGTATACGAAGATTATCAGCAGCGCGTTTTTCCTAAGTTTCGCGAGACGAATATCGAAATAAGTCTCTTTGTCGATCCCAATAAAGAAGACATTGAACTGGCCCGAAAGTTGGGCAGTGATGCAATTGAGCTCCATACCGGTCGGTATGCCAATGCAGCTAACAAAAACATCCAACAGCAAGAACTGGAAAGGCTCAAAAAGGGAGCAGAGTTAGCTCACAAATTGGGCATGAAAGTTAATGCGGGACATGGGCTGAATCTTTACAATCTGGATGCCCTTGTTAAAACCGTGCCTCATCTGCACGACATTAGCATAGGCCATGCTTTGATTTCGTCGGCCTTGTTTTACGGACTCGATGAGACTGTTAGGAAATTTTTGGTAATCATGGAAAAAGAAAAAATTAGCACCTAAAGACATGTGAGATGGAGCCCACTTCTTAAGGGACTCATCTTGGAATTGGAAACTTTTTATGGAAAACACGGAAGGTCACCGATCAGGATACGTTGCCATTATCGGCAAACCCAATGCCGGCAAATCTACGCTGATGAACCGGCTGCTGGGCAGCAAGGTATCCATCACTACACATAAGCCGCAGACAACGCGCCATCAAATTCTGGGGATTCATTCCGAAGAAGATATGCAGATTATTTTTCTGGATACGCCGGGCGTTATAAATCCGCGTTACGAGCTGCAGAAAGCAATGATGAAGACCGTGGATCGTGCCCGAACCGATGCCGATATCATTTTACTGATCGTGGATGTCACGGATTATAAAGTGCCCGGTCGAATTTTCAAGATGTTTTCGTCAATGAAGGGCAAGAAGTTCTTTTTGATCATTAATAAGATTGATAAGACCTCGGATCAACAAAGTCAGGTAGTAGCCAAGGAACTTCAGGAAAAGTTTGACTTTGATGACACCTTATTGGTATCCGCACTTAACGGTGACGGGCTCCAAAAGCTGATGGATACTATTAAGGCTAACATTAAGCCGGGGCCGCCTTTTTATCCGAAGGATATGATCAGCGAGCAACCGGTTCGATTTTTTGTTGCCGAGATGATTCGCGAGCAGCTTTTTCTGCTCTATCACCAGGAAATCCCCTATTCTTCTACCATCGATATAGTACAGTATGATGAGCGCGATGACCTGGATTACATTAGTGCTGACATCGTTGTAAATCGTAATTCCCAAAAGGGTATTCTTATTGGCAAAGGTGGGAAAGCGATTAAAAAATTAGGCAAGAGTGCCCGCGAAGTGATCCAAAAATTTGTAGATAAAAAGGTCTATCTGGATCTGCATGTAAAAGTTCGCGAAAAATGGCGCGAAGATCCCAACCGGGTGCGTCATTACGGGTATTAGT
>CAZYOD010000115.1:5905-7741 GCA_964648635.1 uncultured Balneolaceae bacterium
CCGCAACGGGCATGGTGGGATCTGGTTTATTATGATCTCCATGTAACTGTTCAGCCGGAGGATTCTTCTATAACAGGCTATAATAACATTACCTACCGGCCGGTTGATACTCCGCGCCAAATGCAGATCGATCTTCAGGATCCGCTGCAAATTGACAGAATTCAACAAGATGGGAAAAATTTGTCGTATAACAGGGCTCAAAACAGCTATGCTTACATGGTCGAAGTTCCAGAAGATTTGTCACAGGACTCTCTTTATACCATTTCTGTTTACTATCAGGGGAAACCGAAAGTAGCTGAAAATGCACCTTGGGACGGGGGCTTTATCTGGGCGCAAGATTCGCTCGGCAACGACTGGATAGCTACAGCAAACCAAGGACTTGGCGCCAGCGTTTGGTGGCCCAACAAAGATCATCAAACAGCCGAGCCAGACAGCATGAGCATCAACATTACCGTGCCGAATGAAATTAAAAATGTTTCAAACGGACGACTGCAAGATACCACCCAGCATGGTAACGGAATGACCACCTGGAGCTGGTTCGTTTCCAATCCCATAAATAATTACAACATATCGGTAAACGCCGGCAATTACGTAAATTTTACCGACACTTATGAGGGCAAAAAAGGCACACTTGATCTAAGTTATTGGGTTCTGAAGCATAACCTGGAGAAAGCAAAAAAACATTTCGAGCAGGTAAAGCCAATGATGCGCTGTTTCGAAGATTGGTTTGGTCCTTATCCCTTTTATGAAGATAGCTTTAAACTCGTGGAAACTCCGCATCTGGGGATGGAGCATCAAAGCGCTATTGCTTATGGAAATGAGTATCAGAACGGTTATAAAGGGACTGATCTTTCGGGTTCCGGCTGGGGATTAAAATGGGATTTTATCATCATTCATGAGGCCGGTCACGAATGGTGGGGAAATAGCCTTACTACCGAAGATGTTGCCGATATGTGGGTACATGAGGGATTTACCAGCTACTCTGAATCCATTTATACGGAATGCCAGTTTGGAGAAGAAGCGGCTGCTGAATATACTCGTGGACTGCGCGAAAATATCGAAAATAAATTTCCTCTTATCCAAAAATACGGCTTAAATAAAGAAACACGTGCCGGTGTGGATATGTACTACAAAGGACATAATCTGTTACATACCATTCGCCAAATTATCGATAATGATTCCACATGGAAAAGTATTTTGCAGGGTCTTCAAGAAGATTTTTATCACGAAATTGTCACCTCTGAGATTGTAGAAAATTATATTGATGAACGTACGGATTACAATCTGGATCCGGTTTTCAATCAGTATTTACGTCATGCCGATATCCCGGTTTTTGAATATGCCATTGAAGATGGAACACTCCGTTATCGCTGGAAGGCTGATGTAAAGGGATTTGATATGCCGATAAAAGTAACATTGAATGAGGGAACTTTTTCCTTTATTCAACCTACAACGAAAGAATGGAAAGAAACTAAACTTTCGCTTGACGACCCGGATAATTTCAAAGTTGATAAGGATTTTTATGTAAAAACAGATTTGGCGGGAATCAACGAATCTGCAAAAGATTAAATTTGTGTGACGTCAGATAATCGTTTATGTTTGGCTTCAAATTTAGAAAATTTATTATGAAACGAACTCGACAAGATATTTTTTGCCTCTGTTGCATGTGTATGCGGATGTCTATGCTATACCTGCAACCGAAGGACTGATTCGTTTCAACCTGTTTGAACAGATTCAAGCCCTTCGGCAGATCCCGAAGGGCTTTTTTTATTGATAGATTTGTTCTTTTGATTTATTGAGCACTCTTATCCAGAAAAGCTGAGGGATCAGGCCCGA
>CAZYOD010000116.1:0-7668 GCA_964648635.1 uncultured Balneolaceae bacterium
GCTCCCCACATTGTTCAGGCAGACATTAGGTATCTACCTTATAATCCACAAAATGACGCTCTTCCACGACAGAGTTAATAAACTTCACCGCTTTTTTATGGTGCGTATTTCGCGTGTACATGGTATAATCAAGATCGGTTTCGAAATCTGATATTAGAACTACATCATAAGGCGATCCCACCTCCTCATCGTCGTCGGAAATATTTATCCCGACTTCCACATTTTTTATTTCTTCAATGTTTACTTTCAGGCCTTCCAGAATCAGCTTCATTTTTTCAGCATTTTTCTTTTTTGAAGCGCCTTCGGCTTCATCTTTAAGTTTCCACATTACTACATGACGAATCATAATATTTCTCCTGTCAATATATTTATTTCAATTTCTGTTTTAATGGGTAAAAGTTTGTGCTAATCCGACCTCAGCGAGCTTGATTAGCGTAGGAAAGATCTGCCTTGTCGATGTTTACATCAGTGAGATTTCGAATATTTTCATGATATGACTTTGCGGCCCACAGATGGTTTTTCGCTTTCATGCGGTCGCTGTCCCTGAACCAGTTGTAGGTAGCAATAAATCCTTTTGCGACTCCAACAGAATCCGCAAAATTAAGCGAATTTTGAGGTCCCGAGGGCAGGGGAACGGATAATGATTTTCCTGCCAAAATTAGGTCCGGATCTTCCAGAGAGCCGTTTTCTCCGTAGATCCAGGGCCAAAGCCGGGGATTTCCATATTTCTCTTTTGCAATACTCCAGAGCGTTTGTCCATCTTCAATCTCTAGGTCAGTGCTTGAAGTTTTTTTAGCATTGTCAACAGAGTTTTTCGCTGATGATGCTTGGGACTGATTTTGAGTTTGATCAGCAGTTTCTGATTCTGATTGATCGGCAGCTTGTTGCTGATCTTCATCCTGAGCCGTAATTGTGGCCGTTGATGTCGGCTCATTTTCTGCCATTTGTGGAGTACTGTTATTTGATGAGCCCATAAAATACCAAGCCCCTGCTGCAACTAGTAGCAAAATGATAACCGCAGCCGCTAGAATCGGCAGTGCAGATCGGCGATTTCGAGATGGTTGTCCGGGAGCAGAAGAAGTTACTGGTTGCTCTGTTTGCGCTCCTCCGTAATTCTTTTTGTCAGTTGCGTCTTCAAAGTCCGGTGCAAATGGATCGGTGTGTGTCCCGTCCTCATCTTCACCTTCATCGGCAGAAGGGTCTTCAATATCATTATCGGTTGAGTCTTCCGGTTGATCTGAAGAAGAGTTCATAAATTCATCGAGATCATCGTCAGTTATTGCTTTCTTATCTTCAGTATCCGGCCCAAACGGGTCATGATCATCCTGACTTTCAGCAGTACTTTCTTCCTCCGAATCTGTGACTTCAGCTTCTGCTTGTTTTTCACCTGATTCGGCATTTTCGGAGTCCGATGGTTCTATAGAGCTGATAAAGTTGTCAATATTAAAAGAGTTATTTTTTTCTTTATCCGCATTAAACTCAACAACATCTGCATCAGCATCTTTTTCTTCGTCCGGCTGTGATACAGAAGGGGACGCAGGTTCTTCTGTATCTTCCCAATCATCATCCGGCCCAAAAGGAGCCTCCTCATCGGTTTTATCTTTACCGCTGTCTTCCGATTTATCGACTGATGGATGCGAGGTAGGAGGAGCGGTAGGGATGAAGTCATCCTGCTCGTTAGCTTCGGTATCTTTGGATTTGGTAGCTTCTTCCGAGGTAGATGCTTCTTCATCTTCAATCAGCTCGGGTTCGAGGTGCGAATAGGGAGCATTGACAAGCTCGCGCAAATCTTTATAAGGTTTAAACACGATTTTGTTATGTGCAGGTATCGTTATTTTTTCCTCGGTCTGGGGATTATATCCTTCCCGTTCATCCATCCGGCGAAGTTGAAACTTACCGAATCCTGCAATATTTACTTTTTTATCTTGTTCGAGCCCATCGTTAATGACATCCACAAAATCTTTGAGGAAATCGTGAGTAAACTGCTTGGAATTATCAGTTTCCTCAGCAATCGACTCGATAAGCTCTCGAAATGTGACTTTCTCACTCATCGTTTTACTCCACTTGTTTTAAATCCTCTTTTAATCCCTTACTTGGACTAAAGCTGACCACCCGTTTAGGCGGCAGATTCATATACTGCTGGTAGTGAGGGTTATATGATTTACGTTCCTCCCGGGTACGGGTACCGAATGTGCCCAGCTGGGAGATAGTAAAAGTATTACCTCCTGCAATATTATCATTGAACGTTTGAACAATAGTGTCCAACAGCCGGCGTGTTTCAGCCTGACTCATACCCCAATTTTCTGCAAGCACTTGTACAACGTCGCTTGTATTCATAATAAAATCCCTACTTTGCTTGTAACTACCGACTATACCTCTAATTAAGAAAAAAAATTTTAAAAACTAAGTAGATAATCCAGCTATAGCTTAGAATATGTATAAATAGTTATTTTTTGTGCATATACTTGATGAATAGTACCTATCACTGGTATTTTAGGAAACGATTTATCAGCTAAAAAGCATTAGGTTAACAGCCGAATTAGATAACCAACATTATAGCGGAAATCAAAAACTCAATTATTTTTATGAGTCAACCACTAAACGTAACGCAAAAATTAATTAAAAGTCATCTTGTGGAAGGTGAAATGGTCCCGGGACAGGAGATCGGCCTTAAAATAGATCAAACCCTGACGCAAGATGCCACCGGTACAATGGTGATGCTGGAGCTTGAAGCCATGGAACTGGATGAAGCTCAAACAGAAGTGTCTTGTCAATATGTAGATCATAACCTGATTCAAACGGATTATAAAAACCCTGATGATCACGTATTTCTAAAGTCTGCTGCCGAACGATTTGGTATGTGGTTTAGTCGGCCGGGTAATGGTGTAAGTCATCCCATTGAAACAGAACGATTTGCAATTCCGGGAAAAACACTTGCAGGATCTGACAGCCATACACCTGCTTCGGGATGTATGGGAATGTTGGCTATCGGGTCCGGTGGGTTGGATGTAGCTTTTGCCATCGCCGGTGAACCTCTTTATATAAAGATGCCGAAAGTTCTGGGTGTGGAACTCAAAGGAGAACTACCCGATTGGGTGAGCGCCAAAGATGTAGTTCTCGAAATGCTGCGTCGCTTCGATGTTGATGGAGCTACCGGTTACGTTATCGAATATTTTGGTGAGGGACTCAAAAATCTTTCAACCATGGATCGCCACGTAATTGCGAACATGGGTACCGAAATGGGCGCAACAAGCACAGTATTTCCGGCCGACGGAGAAGTGCGTCGCTTTATGGAATCACAGGAGCGCGGACACGAGTTTGTTGAGCTTAAGGCCGACGAAGGCGCTGAGTATGACAAATACGAAGAGCTGGTGCTGGATGATGTTGAACCGCTGATTGCACTGCCAAGCAGCCCGGGCAATGTAGTGTCTGTCCGCGAAGTAGAAGGGCAGGATATTTATCAGTCCTACGTGGGCTCTTCAGCGAATCCCGGCTATCGTGATTTCTGGATTGCATCTGAGATTGTGAAAGACAAAACAGTGAATGACAATGTTTCCTGGGATATTAATCCTACTTCACGGCAGATCATCGAGAATATGGTTAAAAATAACGTGATGTATAACTTGGTTCAGTCCGGTGCTCGTATTCACCAGGCGGGTTGCAACGGTTGTATTGGGATGGGGCAGGCGCCCGCATCAGGGCAAAACAGCCTGCGTACCGTGCCGCGTAACTTCCCTGACCGCTCCGGAACGCCCGAAGATTCGGTCTTCCTGGTAAGTCCCGAGACGGCTGCAGCTTCGGCTCTGACCGGCAAGATTACGGATCCCCGTGATCTGGAAGACATCTATAACATGAAGTATCCGAAGTATAAGCATCCCGATAAGTTAGTTGTTAATACCGAAATGCTTACACCTCCTAAGCCGAAAAAAGAGCGCGGTGAAATTAAGAAAGGGCCCAATATTTCAACCATGCCCGACTTTGGTGAGCTGGAAGATTTCGATGTCCCGGTCTTGCTTAAGATGGGCGATGATATCTCTACTGATGAGATCCTGCGTGCCGGCGCTGAGGTATTGCCTTTCCGCAGTAACATTCCTGAAATCAGTAAGTTTACCCTCGATGTTGTGGATAAAAATTTCCACGATCGTGCGATGGAAGCCAAAGAGGCACACGGCGGACACGTTGTTGTCGCCGGCGAAAACTATGCGCAGGGCTCCAGTCGTGAGCATGCTGCCATTGCGCCTCGTTATTTGGGAATGCGTGCCGTTATCGCCAAAAGTTATGCTCGTATTGGCTGGCAAAATCTGATTAACTTTGGTATTCCACCGCTAGAGTTTGAACACGAAGCGGATTATGAAGATATCGATCAGGGAGATGTCCTTGAAGTGAATAACATTCGGGAAGCCATCAAAAATGGCAACGAAGTGGTTATTCATAATAAGACGAAAGGTAAAAAATACACTGTTAAGCATACCTTCAGTGATCGTCAAAAAGAAGCTGTGCTCTATGGCGGTGTAATCAATCGCTTTAAAGCGAAAAATAATGTAGCCGGTTAATAATTCCGCTATAATTTCATAAAAGGCCGATCCCCACACAGGATCGGCCTTTTTTATTACATCTTATTTATTTCTTTATACTGGTTTAAAAAAGATTCGCATTGTTCTTCGCATTTTCGACAAGCCTCGGCGCATTTTACACAGTGATCGTGCTCATGATTTTCACACTCCATAGCGCATTGAGAGCAGGTTTTTTTGCACAGTTCGACCGCGGCATAAACCTGACTGGATTCCCGGGACAAGAACTTTAATGACAAATTGCATAAATCCGCGCAGTCTCTATCCAATCTTATGCAGTCGGTCAACTTTTGGACATCATCTTCATTCAGACAGGCAGTAGCACAGTATTCGCATGCTCTGATACAATCGGCAAGGGTAGTGATAAGCTCTCTGTATTTTTCCATAAGAATAGTATTTAAAGTTGGAAACCAGTTTTTTAGATAAACTTGTTGCTACTGACCTTGTTCCAAAATTATCTTAAGTAAGTTACCCCTTGATGGGCAAACGAATTCTAAAATAAAAAAGAGAGAGAAATGAATTTATCATGGATTGAAACTACATTGACTGCTTCGCTGATGGTGGTGTTATCAACGCTGGGGATTTATGCGGCATTGGTTCTTTTTACGAGGATAGCCGGGCTGCGATCGTTTTCTAAAATATCCAGCTTCGATTTTGCTATCACCATAGCCATCGGATCTGTTATTGCCAGCACAATAATGTCTAAAAACCCTCCTCTGCTTCAGGCCATTGTAGCACTGGGAGTGCTTTACCTCGTTCAGATGACGGTAGCCCGGTTGCGGGGATCGTCAACATCAATGAGTGCACTCGTAGATAATGAACCGCTGCTGCTTATGGATGGAACTGAAATCCTGGAAGAAAATCTAAAAAAAGCCAAAGTAACCCTTGCTGATTTAAGGGGAAAGTTACGCGAAGCCAATGTCACGCAAATGAGTCAGGTAAAAGCGGTCGTAATGGAGACCACCGGGGACGTATCGGTGCTTCATCATCAGGATGAAAATCATGAGCTGGATGCGTCGATGCTGGAAGAAGTGCGAAGAAGCTGATTACTCCTCCTCATTGTCTTTTGTTCGTTTTATATAATCCTTGGTTTCTTTAGGTCCCAGAACGTTAATGATATCTTTAATGGTATTGTAAAGCATTAGTATAACAGTAATAATGGCACCGGCCAGGGCCGAAGAAATGACCAGGGTTGCATAGTAAAGAGTAAAAAAGAAATTGGCGGTAACTTTATCTGTTTCTTCAACTGGCACGTTAAGTAATAAATAAAGAAGCACAGCAACAATGAATGTAATTGTATCAATGCGGGCAATCTCTTTTACCCGCTGATAATGATAGTAGGTTAAATCGATATCGGTAGAAGTGCTAAGGCCAAGCAAAGTAAGCATAAGGGCCAATATAGTTCCTGTTGCCAGAACCACTGTTCCACAGAAGGAGCGAACATTCGGCATAGTTATTTCCAACAGGTAAAGTATTTCACCCGTACTCACCTGGCCGATCATCCAACTGCCGCCTGATATAATAATGGCGGCTAAAACGCCACCTATAACCGCATTTTGAGCATCCGATCTATAATTTTGGTCTTCTCCTGACATAGGTTTTAACTATTTATATCTGGATGTACAATATCTTTAATCTTATTTAGAGCATTCGTAGCAAAGTTTACGATTTGTATGAGGTAAATTTATTGGAATAGCGAAATCAGTTCCATGGGAGGAACCTTTGGTCGGTCCTGATATATGAGTAGTAGTGAATAGGTTTTTAACTCAAAAATATTGTTATGGAAAAATTACAAATTAAAGGATCTTGGAATGAGGTTAAGGGAAAGTTGAAACAGAAATACGGAGAGTTAAACGATGATGATCTGGAGTATACTGAAGGTCAAGAAGATGAGCTGGTCGGTAGACTTCAGCAAAAATTAGGTAAGTCGAAAGACGAAATCCGAAGAATGATCAGCAGACTTTGAAATTATGGATTGTCTTATAGCCCTTTTTCTTGAAAAGAGAAAAGGGGCTTTTTTTATGATTCCTTTAGGGTGATCGAAATCGTTATTTCCAGGTAATAAATGTAGTACAATTAAGTGTTTACAGGAACTTTTAAAAATTACTCTGGCTATAAATTCATTCTATAAAATGGAACCGTGAAAATTAAACCCAAGGGCAGAATTATGGAAAACCTAAAGAATCTTGATGATCTGTTTCACCACCAGTTAAAGGATATTTATAGCGCCGAAACTCAATTGGTTGATGCTTTACCCAAGATGATAAAAGAAACGAATAATGATAAGCTAAAAGAAGCCTTCTCTAATCATCTGGAAGAAACTAAAAATCATGTCAACCGTCTGGAAGAGATTGGAGAAAAAATGAATCTCAAAATGAAGGGAGAAACATGTAAAGCGATGAAAGGCCTGATCGAAGAGGCACAATCATTTATTTCGGAAGATGCCGAAGAGCATGTTCGTGATGCCGGTCTTATTGCAGACGCACAGCGAGTCGAACATTATGAAATTTCTGCATATGGCACAGTGGTGGAATATGCTAAAGCACTGGGTAAAACCGAAGTAGCTAACATGCTGGAAAAAACGTTAAAAGAGGAGAAAAACACAGATCAAAAGCTGAACAAGCTGGCAAAGGATTCAATTAACGTAAAAGCTAAAGTATAGTTTTTGAAAAGGCTATATGCATGAGTCGGCCCCGGGCAATCCGGGGCTTTTATCGGGTATTGTAAAGCTTTAATCAAGTCATAAAACATAACGACTTGATGTAGTAAAAATAGTATAATTAATGACTTATAGGAACTTTATAAGAAGTTCTTTCCTATAATCTTTATGTATCTCGACTTACAGTAAAGCAAGATTTGGTGAAATAAATCAAAATCCCCAAAACCCTAGGTAGCGTTATGAAAACACGAGTAGTAAAAGCGTCAACACTAAGAGGAACTAACGTTAAGAATCTCAAAAAGGAAAATATCGGTGAAATTCAGGATTTAATGATCAATATGGAAACCGGAAGCATAGAATATGCAGTGTTATCTTTCGGTGGGTTTATGGGAATAGGCGATAAATATTTTGCCGTTCCTGTCGAGGCTATGAATTTCT
>CAZYOD010000117.1:0-3941 GCA_964648635.1 uncultured Balneolaceae bacterium
AGACCCTCATACACAAGCTGGATAGCTCGCATGGAGGCAGCGTTATCCGCAAAAAGAGGGTCTAGGGAAGGGATAGAACTATATTCGCCAATCACCAGCTGTTGAAAGTCGGCTGCACCAGCAGAAGGTTCGTCGGCTGTGGTATCACTGGGTGCAACCGCGGTAGGATCGTCATCTATCACGATAGTTTCAGGTTGTTTGCATCCCGTCAATGTTATAAGAAAGCAAACCAGCGCCAGTTTATATGGTGATATGAGTGTTCTCATAAACCCCCGATCAGATTAATTACGTGTTTTGAGCCTGACTTTCTTTGCCCTTTAATCCTTTAATTCCTTTTATAGCCTTTTCATTAAGCAGGTTGGTGTCGTATGATCGAATGCGTCCCACTTTTTTCTGATGTCGTTCTGTAGCCAACTCAACTAAATTTAGCATTAATTCCCGCATATTCATTCCGCTTTCTTCCCACAAATAAAATGAAAACGAGCCGGGAATGGTATTAATCTCATTAAAATATAACTCATCAGTATCCCCATTTACAAGAAAATCGAGTCGTGCTACGCCACTGGCACGGAATAGCTTAAATATTTTTGCGGAGAGTGACTGTATTTTCTGAGTCAGTTCATCCGAAATATCGGCGGGGATTTCGCGGTCGGCCGAAGCCATGCCCTTTTGGCTGCCGTCATCCGACTGGTATTTATCCTCGAAGGATAGCGTTTCCTCTTGGCCCAGCGGACGCTCGCAAACGCTGGTTTGCATGTTATCGGCGCTGCCCAAGACCGAGCAATTGATTTCAACCAGCGGCGAAATAGCTTGTTCAATCATCAAATTTTCATCATACCGAAAGGCGGTCTCTACGGCTTCAATGAGCTCGGCTTCATCATCCGCTCTTGCCACGCCAATACTGCTTCCCAGTGACACGGGTTTTAAAATAACCGGGTAGTTCAGCTGATCGGCAGCATCCAAAATGGATTGCTGATCCTCCTCCCATTCACTTTCAAAAAAATCGAATCCTTCTACAACCGGTATATCATGGCTTTGGCAGATTTCTTTGGCCTTTACCTTATCCATGCCCAGGCTCGAAGCAAACACGCCGCTGCCCGCATAGGGGATATCGTACATTTCGCAGGCGCCCTGGAAAGCCCCGTTTTCTCCCTCAGAACCGTGAAAAGCCGGAATAATTGCATAAATTGGATAGCTCTCAGGAGAGCTGAAGAATCCTTGTTTCGCAGTTTCCAGGAGGATAGGTTTGCCTAAATCATCATGCGAAAAAGTACAGGGTGTGGTGTTCTTTAGAAGGTTATCTAAATCCTGGTAGTTCTTCATCTCTAGAAATTCGTTGCCGGTAAGCCATCGCCCCGACTTTGTTATGTAAAGTGGTATCAGGTTAAAATCGGTATCTTTTAACGAGGCAATAACCTGCATGGCCGAGAGGACGGAAACTTCATGCTCCGGTGATATGCCGCCAAATGCCACAACAAGATTTCGTGAACTCATAGAAGCTATAGATATTTAGATATTCTTTACATCGAATGATAAGAAAAGATCACTTCAGATGTGATATAAATGAGGAACAAGAGATGGATTCTAAAACCGCAGAGAAACGCAACGAGCGCAGAGACTACTTTAAAGGCAGCCATGTTACATGGTTTTCATATATGAATGAAAACATTCTGAAGTCATTGCGCCCATAGCGGCCTTTGCGGTTAGTTTATTCTAGCAAACCTAATATTAATCTCTGGGCTGAAGCGAGATTTACATTAGGAGTTATTTTGCTGCGCCATATAATACAGCTGCATGATGCGTAATTCGCTATAATTGACCGATTTGTCGAGTTCGGTATAAATTTTTCGGAGCATGTGGGTAGGAATATCATCCATAATTTTGAGGACTTCTTCCCGTTTGCGATGAGAGAGTGTCGATGCCTCAACAATACCTTCCGGCCGTATGCTGTTTCCCTCTTTAAGGTATTTTTTTAGATGTTTGACGATGGTTACATCCTTTACGCCAAACTGCTCGGAGAGGTGGTCAATGGATTTTCCTGCATTATATTCTTTTCCGATACGTTCATAGGGTTCCCCGTGCTGCTGTTGCTTGGCTTTTTTCTCTTCCAGTCCCTCGGTGTTTTCCTCAATATCATTGGCACGGCAATACTTATTGATGATGCCGAGAAAATCGGTCCCGTACTTCTTAAGCTTTACAGACCCCACGCCATACATGGGCATCATATTGTCTTTTGATTGAGGAAAGTAATAAGCCATTTCCATAAGGGTAGTATCCGGGAATATGGCATAGGGTGGCACCGATTGCTGGTCAGCCAGTTCTTTTCTTTTGGCTTCTAGCTGTTCAAAGAGATCCTTGTCAAAGTTTTGTTCTACATCGGCAGTAGTGCGATCCATCGCCTGATCAGCAACCACGGTATCCTTTCGGTCGAGTGCGCCAAATACATTTTCTTTGCCTTCAAGTACTGCTTTGCCCTGGTCACTAATTTTCAGCGATCCGTGCTGTTCTGTTTGTTCCAGATATCCTTGCTTCACCAGCATTCGTGCCAGCAAGATCCAGTGTTCTTTTGCCCACTCATTGCCAATATTATAGGTTGAAAGCTCATCATGTCCGTTTTCCAACACTTTTTGTTTGGTGGACCCCCGAAGAATATCGGCAATATAATAGGCATCGTATTTTTGGTCGGTGCGGATGATGCACGAGAGTAATTTCTGAGATTGAACGGTCAAATCTTCTACTTCCGCATCTACCGACAGACAGTTATCGCACATGCCGCATTTATCTTTTTCGTACGTTTCGCCAAAGTATTCCATCAGCGGGATACGGCGGCATTCATCGGTTTCCAGAAATTTCATCAGATCTTTGAGGTGCTTTTCGGCAACTTCTTTTTCTTTGCCTTCTTTTTGATTGATGAAATATTGAATTTTCTGTTTGTCTGATCGGCTGTAAAGCAGCAGGCAATCCGATCGCAAGCCGTCGCGTCCGGCGCGACCAATTTGCTGATAATACGACTCAATATTTTTGGGCATGTCGTAATGCATCACGAAACGCACATTTGGCTTGTCGATTCCCATCCCAAAAGCGATAGTTGCCACAATAATGGAGATATCATCGCGGATAAAGAGTTCTTGGTTTCGATTGCGTAACTTCTTGGACAAGCCGGCATGATAGGGTTTAACGGAATGACCTTCTTTTTTTAACTCAACGTACAATTCTTCTACCTGTTTGCGGGAAAAACAGTAGATGATGCCCGACTGTTTTTTGCGTGTATACAGAAAGTCGAGTGTTTGCTCCAGAGGATCTTCTTTGTCGGCTACTTTGAGAAACAGGTTCTTTCGGTCAAAGCTGGCCAGGAACGTATCCGAATCCTCAAACTCCAGAACCTTTTTAATATCTTCACGAACACGTGGTGTCGCCGTAGCGGTTAGTGCTAAACATGTTGCCTCAGGAAACTTTTTGCGTACTTCGGTGAGTTCGCGATAATCGGGACGGAAATCGTGCCCCCATTCCGAGATACAATGGGCCTCGTCTATGGTAAATAAATCCACGTTCTGATTGGAGAGAAGATTTAGGGTCCGGTCCATGAGCAGGGTTTCCGGGGCCAGGTACAAAAGTTTTATCTCTTTATTTTTGAGGCGCCGGACATTTTGTTCATACTCCTGCTCGGTAAGTGAGCTGTTAAGATAGATAGCAGGAATATCATACTGACGAAGCTGCTCAACCTGGTCTTTCATCAGTGAGATGAGCGGTGATACGACGACTGTTAGCCCATCAAATAAAAGTGCCGGAATTTGATAGCAGAGCGACTTTCCTCCGCCGGTGGGCATAATGACGAGCGAATCTTGCTCGTCCATGACGTTCGAAATAATATCTTCTTGCAGAGGACGAAAATCCTCAAAACCAAAAACGTTATTAAGCTTGTTGCGTGCTTCTGTAATCAT
>CAZYOD010000117.1:4041-7630 GCA_964648635.1 uncultured Balneolaceae bacterium
TACTTACTTAGGTAAAGGTCTTTAAATTCGAACGGCTTTTTAAAGTGTTCGTCGTCGAAATCCTCCATAAAGTAAATGGTTTCTCCGGTGGATTTCATTTCGGGACCAAGCTCTTTTTTGACTTCTGGAAACTTATCAAAAGGAAATACCGGCTCCTTTATAGCCCAGTTTTGCAGGGTGGAAGTTAAATCTTTTTCTTCAAAGTCTTTGAGTTTAGCGCCGAGCATAACTTTCACCGCGATCTGCGCCTCAGGACGTCCGGTGGCTTTGGCCAGAAACGGAATGGTCCGCGTCGAGCGGGGGTTTGCCTCCAGCACAAATACATCATCCCCCTTCACAGCATACTGCACATTCAGAAAGCCCTTAATATTCATGTTCGAGGCTATCTTTTTGTGATATTCCTTAATTTTGTTGATGGCAGTGTCGCTTAGGGAATACGTCGGTATTACTGCTGTGGAGTCGCCCGAATGAACGCCCGCCGGCTCGATATGTTGCATGATTCCGGCTATGTGCAGCTGCTCTCCGTCATAAACGGCATCTACATCCACCTCAACGGCATGTTCTAAAAACTTATCAATGAGGAACGCATTTTCGGGATGGGTGTCGAGTACGCGCTCGGTATAAAGCTCGAGTTCTTCTTGCTTGACTGCAATTCGCATACCCTGTCCGCCGAGCACATAGCTGGGACGAATGAGCACGGGATAGCCGATACGATTTGCAATTTCAAGAGCGCCGTCCACATCTGTGGCTGTACCGTAAGATGGGAAGGGGATATCTAGTTTTTTCAAAAACTCCGAGAACGATCCGCGGTCTTCGGCAAAGTTGATCATCTCGAAATCAGTCCCGAAAATTTTGATGCCTTCTTCGACAAATTTTTTGCCGAGCTTCAAGGCCGTCTGTCCGCCTACCTGCAGGATGACGCCCTCCGGCTGCTCGTGCTCGTATATATCCATCACGCGCTCCCAGAATACCGGCTCAAAATAGAGCTTGTCAGCCGTGTCAAAATCAGTAGAAACTGTTTCAGGGTTACAATTAATCATAATGGCTTCATAGCCCATTTCCTGAGCGGCCTGTACCGCATGTACACAGGAATAATCAAACTCAATACCCTGTCCGATCCGGTTGGGTCCGCTACCAAGAATAATTACTTTTTTCTTGTCAGATACTTTGCTTTCATTTTCACCTTCATAAGCCGAATAATAGTAAGGCGTTTCAGCGGGGAATTCTGCCGCGCAGGTATCCACAACCTTGAATGAAGGTCTTAGATCAAATTCTTTACGTTTCTCACGGACTTCCTTTTCGGTAACCTTGCCATTGCTCTGGCTCATCAGCCAGGCGATCTGCTTATCCCCAAAACCGGCCTGTTTTAATTCAAACAGATCTTCCTTAGTGATGGTATCGAGTGATTGTCCTTCTGTGCGATTTTCGAGCGACACCATATATCGAATCTGTTGCAGAAACCACGGATCTACTTTGGTGATATCAGCAATTTCTTCGACCGATGCTCCCAGCTTAAAGGCATTTCTGATGTTCAGCATGCGATCCCAATATGGCTTCTTTAAGCGTTCGCGCACTTCCATCCGATCCAGCTCATTGTAGCCGTCGGCGCCCAATCCGGCATGACCAATTTCGAGCGACTGGTACGCTTTATTCAGCGCTTCAGGGAAGTTACGTCCGATCGACATCACTTCGCCCACCGCTTTCATCTGAGTGGTCAGCTCTTCATCTACATTGGGGAATTTCTCAAAATTGAAGCGCGGTGCTTTCACAATCACATAGTCGATGGATGGCTCAAAACAGGCCGAGGTGTTGCCGGTAATAGGATTTGGCAGCTCATCCAGGTTGTATCCCACCGCAAGTTTTGTAGCAATTTTAGCAATGGGGTATCCTGTTGCTTTGGATGCGAGGGCGGAAGACCGACTCACGCGCGGATTAATTTCAATAGCTACATATCGATCACTGCCCGGCTCTACGGCAAATTGCACGTTACATCCCCCGGCAAAAGTTCCGATCGAGCGCATCATTTTGATGGCGGCATCGCGCAGCATCTGGAACTGCTTATCGGTAAGTGTCTGGGATGGAGCCACGGTTACTGAGTCGCCGGTATGAACGCCCATGGGATCGATGTTTTCAACTGTACAGATGATCACCACGTTGTCGTTGGGGTCGCGCAACAACTCAAGCTCGTACTCTTTCCATCCAAAAATAGATTCTTCGATTAGTACGCGATGCACCGGACTCATTTCGAGTCCGCGCAGTACTTTGCGTTCAAATTCATCTTCGGTCCAGACAATGCCGCCGCCGGCTCCGCCCATCGTAAAGGAGGGACGAATAACAATCGGCAGTCCGCCCAGATCTTCGGCAATTTCTTTGGCTTCTAGCACCGATTCTGCAGCTTTACTGCGGCACTGCGGGATGTCGATATCATCCATCAGGTCGCGAAACTGTTGGCGATCTTCGGTGATATCCACCGCGTCAATATCCACGCCGATAATCTGAATGCCGTGATCGCTCCAGTAGCCTTCCTGCTGAAGATTCCGCGCCAGATTTAGGCCCGTTTGTCCGCCCATGGTGGGCAGTACGGCATCGGGACTTTCAATTTCTACAATTTCTTTGATGGATTCTTTAGTGAGCGGCTTCAGGTAGATCTCGTCGGCCATCATGGGGTCGGTCATAATCGTGGCCGGATTCGAGTTGATCAGCACTACTTCGTAGCCGTCTTCCCGAAGTGATTTGCAGGCTTGAGATCCGGAATAATCAAATTCTGCTGCTTGTCCGATAACAATAGGGCCGGAGCCGATGATAAGAATTTTGTTGATGTCGTCGCGTCGTGGCATTGGTTAGTGAGCTTCTGTTTACAGGTTGATTTTTTTGGATTTTCGGAACGGCGCGCCGTATCCGTACTATTTTTTAGGAGGAATTAAACTAATTCCTCTTTTCCTTCTTTGATCATATCCAAAAACTGATCGAAGAGATAGCGAGAATCGTGCGGTCCGGGCGATGCTTCGGGGTGATACTGCACCGACATCCCGGGGAAGTTCTTGAATTTTAATCCTTCGATTGTACCGTCGTTCAGATTCTTGTGGGTGATTTCCACTTTAGATTCATCCAGCGC
This sequence comes from uncultured Balneolaceae bacterium, assembly GCA_964648635.1. Taxonomy (GTDB): domain Bacteria; phylum Bacteroidota; class Rhodothermia; order Balneolales; family Balneolaceae; genus Fodinibius. Next base: position 7,157 of record CAZYOD010000117.1, read on the forward strand.
ATCTTCATCCACAGCAAAACCATGGTTTTGAGTAGTAATTTCAACTAATCCCGTATTCATATTCTTTACAGGATGGTTAGCACCGCGGTGGCCCACATACATCTTGGTGGTGGGGATCCCTTCCGAAAGTGCCATGAGCTGATGCCCGAGGCAAATTCCAAAAATGGGCTTGCCGGTCTCTTTAGCATAGTTTACCGCATCCAGCGCGTACTCGGCCGTAGCGTTGGGATCACCGGGTCCGTTGCTAAAGAAAAACCCGTCCGGATTCCAGCGATCCAGCTCTTCCTTAAAATCACCTTTGGCAGGAAATACCCGCAGCGTACATCCCCGTTCCGCTAGATTGTCGAGAATGCTTTGTTTAATCCCGTAATCAAAAGCGGCAACCTTGAAAGGACCGTCGCTGTGTACCGTTTGTGGTTCTTGGCGGGTGACCTCTGTTGCCAATTCCAGGCCGACCATATCATCCCAGTTTTT
>CAZYOD010000118.1:0-7625 GCA_964648635.1 uncultured Balneolaceae bacterium
GCCAGTCATCTTTGTCATAACCGTTTTCGGACATATCGGGTAAAACACCTGGAGGCAAATCGTAATCTACAGGACGAATAGTATCGACAGAAACTCCTTTATCTTCCAAAATGTGGATGGAGTTGTTCATCAAATCCTGTGTATGGGAATGTTCAGGAGTTGGTTTTAGCGTACAGTTAAAATACAGGGCTTTGAGGCCGGAAAAATCACTTGATGAATTCATAATAAAACTTTTGAAGTTAGTACTCTCTCTTTATCAAAAGAAAAGATCAGAAAGAAACATTCCTGATAAAGCCTTGCTTTAGTCGAGCCCTAACATAACACTACTGATCAATCCTTCTGACCTTCTTCACATCAGGGAAGATTAATTTAGCTGCTTATACATATACAGATGATCACGGAAGGTATTGTTATAGTGAATAGCATCCGGGATGCGTCCTCCTTCCCGAAAGTCGAATTTTTCCAGCAGTCGGATGCTCGGTTCGTTGTCACTAACTAAAATGGCAACCATAACGCGGTAGTTGGCTTTCCGGCAAACGTTGATGGCATGCTGCATCAATTCAGTTGCAATGCCTTTTTCGTGGTGATTGTAATCTACATAGTAGCTTACTTCAATCACCTCATTTAAAGCCTCGCGACCGGAGCGATAGGGCGAAACAGATATCCAGCCGGCTACTTTTTCACCATCCGTATAAATATAAATAGGATACTTTTTCTGGGGATGTCTCTCAAACCAATGCTTGCGCTCCTGCAAAGATACGGGAGTAGTATGTGCGGTTCGCAGGCCATCCTTAACAGCCTGATTATAGATGTCGTTAATCGACTGCAAATGTTTAGGTTGGGCCTGCTTAATCATGACACTATTATTGTCATTTACACAGAAAGCATGGGTGCTTGCGGAGGTCAGTACTAATTGACTTTGGATTTCTTCTTGTCCTTAATCTCCTGGCGACGAGAACACGCTTCGGTATCTGAACAAGCTCCGAAAAAATGCAGGGAGTGGCCTGAGATATTAAAGTCGTGAATCTTTTCCATCATCGTTTTGATCTCCTGGATCCTCGGATCACAAAATTCCAGCACTGCACCGCATTCTTTACAGATGATGTGATCGTGTTGCTGATAGGCATAAGCACGTTCATAATAGTACTGGTTTTTGCCAAACTGCTGTCGTTGGACTAATCCGCATTCTACCAGCAGATCGAGTGTGTTATATACGGTTGCTCGCGATACGCGGGTACCGCCGTCTTTCATGTTGAAAAAGATATCATCGGCATCAAAATGTCCGTCGGCGCGGTAAATTTCTTCGAGCACCATAAAGCGTTCGGGCGTTTGCCGCTGATTGTGTTCTTTCAGGTAGGAGCTGAAAATCTCCTTTACCAAATCAATTGTTTCTTCTTTTGCCGGATGAGCCATTGTAAAATTTTTATTTTAATATAAGGATTTGGGAATCACCAAAAAAACGAGGCTATTTCAGTATTTATTCTCTGCACTGGATTTTCAATTCAGAATGTTATATTCGAGCATGTACAAATGGCTCTGTGCTTATCAATAGTAAAAAATTACTAACCTATGCCAACAGTTGTAGCTTTTGAGACGTTAACGGAATTGTTTTTGAATTTAAGCAAAAAGTACGAAGGGAAACAAAAAACTGCCTTTGCCCGCAAACCTTCTACGAATGAAGAGTATGAAACGATAGACTGGGATCAGGTCACTGAAGATGTGCATCTGTTGGCGGCTTATATGGCAAAGCACGGTATTGAAGCCGGGGACCGGGTAGCTATCCTTAGTGAAAATCGCTATGAATGGGCTGTCGTAGATTTGGCTTTGCAACTCATCGGAGGCGTAAATGTTTCCCTCTACACCTCTTTGCCGGCCAACCAGTGTGAGTACATCCTGCAAAATTCTGAAGCCAAAATGTTTTTTGTATCAACGGGTATTCAGCTTAAAAAGGCCCGTGAAGTATTTGACAACTGTGAACATTTGAGCCGGGTAATTGCTTTTGATGAGCCCAATATTTCCAGTTATCTGGATGATTCATATGTAACCTTGTTTGATAAAGTAATGACAGAAGGGCTGAAGGCACTTCCCGATTTTAAGGATGAGATTAAAAGCCGTAGCAAAAAGATTCAACCCGAAGATCTTGCTACATTGATTTACACCTCCGGTACTACGGGTAAACCAAAGGGGGCAATGTTGACACACCGCAATATTGTGAGCAATGTGAAAGCTGCGCATCAGCAGATCAGTATTACCGAAGACGATCGGTGCCTTTCGTTTTTACCGCTTTGCCACTCTTTTGAACGTACGGCCGGATATTATGCGATGATGGCCGGCGGTGCAGAAATCTATTATGCCGAAAGTGTGGATACGGTAGCCAAAAATATGACGGAAGCGCGTCCCACTATCATTACGAGTGTCCCTCGTCTCTTCGAGAAGATTTATAATCTCGTTGTTAAAAGTGTAGAAGAGGGCACGGCCGTCAAGCAGAAAATTTTTGAATGGGCGCAGAATGTTGGGCGCAAGTATGCCGACGGTCAACGCGGCTTGGTATCAATGCAGAAAAAGCTGGCGGATAAGCTGGTTTTTGATAAGCTGAAAGAACGTACCGGCGGACGTATTCGCTTTTTTGTTTCCGGCGGAGCTGCGCTGCCTGCGGAAATAGGTAACTTTTTTATGGGAGCGGGCCTTCACATTATTGAGGGATACGGACTTACCGAAACCTCACCGGTTATGTGCTGCAATACCTACGGCGACGAACAGATGGGTACGGTTGGGAAAGTGCTGCCGGGTGTTACGGTGGCAATCCAGCGGTTGGAAGACAACGAAATTATTTCGGAGTTAAGCGGCGAAGATTATCCGTCTGATCACAGTTCCGAGCAGGGCGAAATTCTGTGCAAAGGCCCCAACGTAATGAAAGGATACTGGAAAAATGATGAGGCGACCCGTGAAATGATTGACGATGATGGATATCTGCACACGGGCGACGTAGGAAAATTTGTCGGCGGTAAGCTTCAGATAACCGATCGCATTAAACACATGATTGTAAATGCCGGCGGTAAGAACATTTATCCCGGCCCAATTGAAGATTTATTCAAGACCAGCAAATGGATTGATCAGCTTGTGGTTGTGGGGGAAAGTCAGCCGTATATGGCTGCGCTAATTGTACCCGATTTTGAGGCTTTAGAAGCGTATGCGAGGGAGAAAAATATTACGTACGATTCGATTGAGGATTTGATCAACAAGAAAGAGATACAGGATATATACCGCAAGGAGACACGCAGTTATTCCCGGGAGTTAGCCTCTCATGAGAAGATCAGAGATTTTCGGCTTCTGCCTAACGAATTTACTGTGGAGTCTGGCGAATTAACGCCTACCCTCAAGATTAAACGCCGGATTGTGGAAGATAAATATGGGCATCTGATTGAAGAGATGTTTGCGGATAATCCAATTTCCTAATCTTGACAGGATGACTTACCAGGTTTTTTACTGGCTTCACATTGTTTTCTATATCGCGTGGTTGCTTGCTTTCGTTGGCAGTTTATTTTACGGATATAAAGTACGAGCAGAAAAAGATGCTATAAAAAAACGCCGTTTCATGCGTTATGAGCGTCTGATAACAAGCATCGGGGGTCATTTCGGAGCACTCGGTATTTTGGTATCCGGTAGCGTATTGGCATCCCTTCCCACAGGTCCGCAGTGGGGGTGGTTTAAATTTCAGCTCTATCCGTGGTTATCAGTCAAGCAAATATTGTTTTTAGTAATCATTGTGCTGATTGGCTTCTCAATAAAAAGGAGCATTGTCTTTAAAAGACGCCTGCAGCAAGAAAAAGGGGTGCCCGGGACTGATACTTCAGAAAAATGGGCCGCGGCATACCGGTTGTCGATGGTCGTTTATATTCTCGTGGTAGTTAATACTGTTTTAGGATTAACGAAGCCTTTCTAAGGATTAGAGCGTAATTAGAATATATTACCTTTGAGATTTAATCTGCTTCAGTAATTTTTTAACACGCCTGCGGTTGACTCCCAAATCAGAAAAACCCACGCGGCTGGCACTGCGAATGTGCAGGAAAGAGGAATTTGGATTCTCCTTGGTTAGCTGCACGGTCACATCATCTTTAAAAAAGAATACACTGAACACCGCTTTAATTTGATACTGATTTTCAAGGGCTTCTGTTTTAGCGGGATTCATTTGCTTTATAGCGTCCTGAATAATTGAGAAGGTTGCATCTATCGGCAAGTTAATACGTTGCGTAATACGGATGCAGTTGGGAGAGTTCGGGCATGGCGGCAATGGATTTTTAACGGAGTCGATGCTTTGAATGTCGGAAGGTTTGGAGCCCCATCCGGATAAAATTGAAAATCCTTTAATGGCCACGATGTAAATAACTTATTTACAGAATGGAAGATAGGTGAGGCACTCCTCGACGGTTTCGGCAACTTTTAATGCATCTCTTTTGCCATTGGTGATAAAACCATTTTCTACGGCGTGGTCAATAAAACTGATCAGCTGATCATAATATCCGTCGATATTGAAAACGATTACTGATTTCTCATGGATTCCAAGCTGCAGCCAGGTGATGGCTTCCATCAGCTCTTCGAAGGTGCCGAATCCGCCCGGCAGGGCGATAAAGGCATCGGAAAGCTCAGCCATCATCGCTTTTCGCTCGTGCATACTATCGGTGATATGAAGCGCAGTGAGTTGTTCGTGGGCCACTTCCAGGTCATACAGATGCTGCGGAATAACCCCGTGGACCTGTCCGCCACGCGATAAGGTGGCATTGGCTACCTCGTTCATCAAGCCAATTGACCCGCCGCCATAGACAACCTCAATTTCGTTGGATGCTAATCGCGTGCCGAGTTCACGGGCTTGCTCGGTAAAGGTGGGATTTTGTCCGGTTTTGGATCCGCAGTAAATACAAACTCTTCTTTTTAAACTCATACTTTTGCTGTGCTCATCATACGTTCAACAACTACTTCCAGCTTTTCCAGAAAGTAATCAATTTCATTAGCCGTATTATCTTTGCCAAGGCTCACGCGGATGCTGGAGCTGGCTGTTTTACTATCGAGGCCTATGCCTTCAAGAACGTGCGAAGGCTCTGTCGCCCCCGAAGTACAGGCCGATCCGTTAGAGACACAGATTCCTTCGACATCCAGATTCAGAAGCAGCATTTCGCCGTCGAGGCCGTTTCCATCGGGATCTAAAAAGGAGATGTTTATGATGTGAGGGACACCGTCTTCAGGGTCGCCGTTAATTTGATATCGGTCGCCAAACTTATCATTCAGTCCGTTAATCAGTTGCTCCCGGAGATTGATAAAATGATCTCGGTGATCATCCATCTCGGTCGTGGCGAGCTCCATCGCTTTAGCCAGTCCGATAATGCCGGGCACATTCAACGTTCCGCCGCGACGTCGTCGTTCCTGAGATCCACCGTGCATCCAGGGAAGCCAAGGGGTAGCGTGACGCATGTACATGACGCCAATCCCTTTGGGTCCGTAAATTTTGTGTCCGCTAATACTCAAAAAATCCAGCCCCAGTTCATCGACATCTACCGGGATTTTGCCCACGCTCTGAACCGTATCAGAATGAAACGGAATATGGTTTTCGCGGCATACTTCACTGATTTCTTTAAGGGGATTAACTGTCCCAATTTCATTGTTGACATGCATCAGCGACACCATCGCTGTATTGTCATTAATCGCATTCTCTACTTGTTGAGAATCGATATATCCGTTGGAGTCGGGCTCCAGATATACCGGTTTTGCCCCATTTCGTTTTACAGCCTCTACCGTATGCAGTACCGCATGATGTTCCAGGGGCGATGTAATGACTTCCGTTTTTCCGGTAGCTCCGACAACGCCTTTGATCGCGCAGTTATCGCTTTCTGTACCGCCGCTTGTAAAGATGATTTCGGCAGGTTCAGCACCGATTATTTCTGCAATAGTTTCCCGAGCTTCTTCAACGGCCACCTTGGCGTCATTACCCAGCTGATGGGCTGAATTCGCATTTCCATAATGGTCAGTGAAATAAGGGATCATTGCTTCAAGCACACGCTCATCCACACAGGTAGTCGCGGCATGATCGAAATAGACGGAATTCATATCTCCTTTTTTATTTTGTGATATTTAGATCAGTCAAAGATATTTAAATTTGGATAGAAAAACAGGCCAAAGCAAGAGCTGTTGAGATTAGTACTGAAAGTGGAGCAGAGGTTTGCGATCTTTAGGGTATCCAAATTATTAAACACGTTTAGAAAATAAATAGTACTGAAAATGGAAAAGATGACGCTGAAAGATGCAGAGATTGACGGTAAGAAAGTTTTGATGCGCGTAGATTTTAATGTTCCGATTGAAAACGGTACCATCGGCGATGATAACCGTATTGTGCAGGCGCTGCCTTCTATCAATTTTGTAATTGAAAATGGAGGCAAGCTTATCTTGATGAGCCATTTGGGGCGTCCGGGGGGAGAAAAAGACCAGTCGTTAAGTCTTAAACCGGTTGCCGATCATCTGCAGACACTGGTGGATACTAACGTCCATTTTGCCGAGGATTGTATTGGCGAAAAAGCAACATCGGTCATAGAACAGGTCAAAGAAGGTGAAATCGTGGTTTTGGAGAACGTTCGTTTTCACAAAGGAGAAAAAGCTAATGATGAGGAGTTTTGCAAGCAGCTGGCTTCGCACGGCGATCTTTTTTGTAATGATGCCTTTGGAAGCAGTCACCGAGCCCACTCATCCGTCGCCGGTGTCACCCGATTTTTACAGCCGGCGGTATCCGGATTTCTGCTGGAAAAGGAGATTCAGTACTTAAATGATTCGATCAACAATCCCGAGCATCCGTTTGTGGCAATTTTGGGCGGAGCCAAAGTATCCGACAAAATAGGCGTTATCGAAAATTTGCTAGATAAAGTGGATACGATAATTATTGGCGGCGGTATGACGTACACTTTTTATAAAGCAAAAGGGTTGCCGATCGGTGATTCACTGGTGGAAAACGATAAGGTTGACTTGGCTGCTGAATTGATGAATAAAGCCGAGGAAAAAGGAGTTAATTTTCGCTTACCGGTGGATTCAGTGGTCGCCAAAGAATTTAAGAATGAGGCCGAACATAAAGTGGTTGGTAAAGATGGCATCGAAGAAGGCTGGATGGGCGTCGACATTGGACCGCAGTCTTCTATTTCATTCGGAAATATTATCAAAGATGCCAAAACCGTCGTCTGGAACGGCCCCATGGGCGTTTTTGAGATGGAAAATTTTGCCGACGGAACAAATGCGGTAGCCCGAGCCCTTGCCGATGCCACCAAACTGGGTGCTACGACTATTATCGGGGGCGGCGATTCGGCAGCAGCTATTAGAAAAGCGGGACTCGAAGATGCTATATCTCACGTTTCTACCGGAGGTGGGGCTAGTCTGATGTTCCTTGAAGGAAAAGATCTGCCGGGTGTGGTTGCATTGACGGATAAGTAGAAGTTGGCATTAATGCTCCTGACTTCCTTATCCCACCGCATACAAGGGCAGATAAGGATGAATTTTTAGATAAAATAGGGGGGATTATATTGGTTGCTAATTGCTACAAAGTCACTTTATTTGTTAGAAATCTGACTTAATTATTTTCCCTTCAACAGATA
>CAZYOD010000119.1:0-1602 GCA_964648635.1 uncultured Balneolaceae bacterium
TTTATTGAAATTGTACCGGGCGATACGATGAAGTATGAACTCGACAAAGAAAGCGGATACCTTAAGGTCGATCGCCCACAGCGCTTTTCCAACATCAGCCCGTTGCCGTATGGATTTGTCCCTCAGACTCTATGTGCCGAACAAGTTGCAGAATATTGCATGGAGAAAACCGGCCGCACTTCGATAAAAGGAGACAACGATCCGCTCGATATTTGTGTGATTACCGAACGGAATATTCCCCACGGTGATTTAATTTTGGATGCTATTCCTGTAGGCGGTATTCGGCTTATTGATGGGGAAGAGGCCGATGACAAAATTATTGCCGTTATGAACGGCGACGGATCTTTCGGCGGTATGAAAGATATTTCTGACGTCCCTCAGCATATTGTTGACCGGCTGTCTCACTATTTTCTAACCTATAAACAACAGCCGTTTAGCGACAGTAAGCGGGAGTGTGAAATAACAGATATCTATGGTCGGAGAGAGGCGTTCGAAGTAATTCGAAGAAGTGTCGAGGATTATAACAATCATTTTGAGCGAGATAAAAGGGAACTGTTCCAAATGATTGGATCAGGACTAAAATAAAAAAGCCTGACAAGTCTAGGAGACCTGCCAGGCTTAAGGAAATACTGTGAGCTTATTGCGCAGATCCGGTATCTTCAGGATTTACTTTCAACAGCTCGACTTCAAAAATAAGTGTTTCATTGGGACCAATAGGACTTTGAGGCGGAGGATTTTGACCGTACGCCAGTTCACCGGGGATGAAGAATTGATACTTTGCCCCTTCTTTCATCAGCTGTAGTCCTTGAGTCCAGCCTGGAATTACGCGTTTAAGCGGGAAAGTAACCGGCTCTCCGCGATCATACGAACTATCAAAGACCGTACCGTCAATTAACGTTCCTTCATAATGAACCTGCACTTGATCAGTGGAATCAGGTGAAACTCCTGAACCTTCCTCTAAAACTTTGTATTGGAGTCCGTTATCAGCGACTTGTATTCCTTCTTTATCCTCATTTTCAGCTAAAAAATCTTCGCCTTCTTTTTTATTTTCTTCAGCTTCTTTCGCTGCCTCTTGTTCTGCTTGCTGTTGGGCTTTCATTTGAAAATTGCGAATTACCTGCTGCATTTCGGTATCAGAAAGCTGAGCTTCCTGCTCCTCCAGCGCAGCTGCTAAGCCGGCTTTAACCAGGTCAGGATCGATATCAGTCATATTACGCTCTTTAAAAAATTGCCCGTTTTGATACCCAAGACTATAACTGACACTGTCCGCCTGAGAACTCAGAGAAGCACTATCGGAGCCCAAATCAGAATTACATCCTGTAAATAACAATACGCCGGTTAGCAAAAAGCAAAAAGAATAAGTAGTTAATTTCATTGATCTCATAGAAATAGCTAGTTTCAGATTAGTGGATTCGTCTCGAAGTTATCCATTTTTTAGGTCATAAAAAATTTGCAGAGTGTATTAAGTGAATTGCCGATAAAATCGTATCTTTGCACCACTACAGATTGTAAGCATATCACTGTAACTGAGAATAAATCAATAAAGTTTTGAGTTTCGAGAAGTTTAACCTGAGCCAACAACTCATGATGGGGTTGAAGGAT
>CAZYOD010000119.1:1702-7557 GCA_964648635.1 uncultured Balneolaceae bacterium
GTTACCGGCGGCAGTGATTACGGAACGCAGGTTAAAGCTATTCGGGCCGGCGTTGATATTATTGTGGCTACACCGGGACGACTGATTGATCAGATGAATGTGCTGAATATAGATTTCAGTCATCTTGATTACTTGGTGCTGGATGAGGCTGATCGCATGCTGGACATGGGTTTTCTGCCCGATGTTATGAAGATTGTAAAACAGCTACCAAAAAAGCGTCAAACGATGCTTTTCTCCGCCACAATGGTCGAAGAGGTACAGAAAGTTGTGAACCAGGTGATGATTGATCCGGTCGAGGTAGAATTTGAGGTATCAAAACCTGCCGAAAGCGTAGATCAGCAAATTTATTTTGCGCACCCTAAACAAAAGCTGTCTCTTTTTGAACAGCTATTTGATGCCGATAAATACAAAACGGCTATTGTTTTCTGTGCTACCAAACGCGGCACTGATAAGGTGGAGCGGATGTTGAAGAAGCGAGGCGTGAATGCAGTGAGCATGCACGGAGATCGCGATCAGGAAGAGCGGAACGAAGCGCTGCGGCTCTTTAAAAATAAGACGCACCCCGTAATGGTGGCTACTGATGTACTTTCGCGCGGAATCGATATTGATGATGTATCGCTGATTGTAAATTTTGATGTCCCGAATAATCCGGAGGATTACATTCACCGTATCGGGCGAACAGGACGCTATGATAAGGAGGGTACGGCTATCACTTTTGTCAGTAACAAAGACAAAAAATATTATCACGCTATTAAAAATGTGGTCGGAGATCAGCTGACAATCAAGGATTTGCCTGACGATAAACCCGATTCCAAGGATAAAAAAGAGAAGAAAGGGCAAGCAAAAAAATCCAATAAAGCGAAGCAGAAATCTAAACAAAACGGTCAGCCTAACAAATCAAAGCAAGATTCTTCAGGTAAAAAAACCTTAAAACCGCGTCCCACACACGACGTAGTTTATAAAGGGGCGCCCAAAGATTTCGGTAAGAAAAAAGCCTCTAATAACGGACAGGATAAAACGAAGCAAGAGCCAAAGGATAAAAAGAAGAAGCAAGAGTCAAAGGATAAAGGCGGGGATGAATCCCAAAAGAAATCTAAAAAACGGACTTCCGGCCGCTCTGCAAAACGAGAGCGCGAGCTGTTGCAGAGACATCAGCATAATATTCAGGAAGAAGATATTTTCCAGCCGGAGATTATTGAGAAAGCGGTAGCACGAAATCGGAAGTCGCTGAGGCCGGCTAAGGGTATTTGGGGTATCATTAAAAGCTATATTCCTAAAATCGGATAGTGGACATGTGGGAGGGAGTTAAATCACTGCTGATCTGGCTGGGGATAGTCGCTTTGATTTTAATTTGGTTGCCTATGTTAGCAGTTAGCCGGGCATTTGATTGTGATCCGGCTTTATACCGCACAGGAAAACTGTTTAGGAAGCTGGGTAAGTCCATTTCAAAGATCAATCCCAACTGGAAAATTTCTATTACCGGAAATACTGATATGGATGATCGTTATCCGTATGTAGTTGTTTGCAATCATCTGTCGCAAGCTGACATTCCGTTGATTTCAAACTTGCCATGGGAGATGAAGTGGGTGGCCAAGAAAGAACTTTTCGATACGCCGGTGATGGGATGGATGATGAAGCTGGCCGGAGATATCTCCGTCGATCGCGGGGCCTCAAATCGCAAAGATATGACTTTTAAGCAGGCAGAATATTATCTCGAACATCAGTGCTCGGTGATGTTTTTCCCTGAGGGCACTCGTTCGCGAAATGGTAAACTGAACGCCTTTACCTGGGGCGCTTTTGAGCTGGCTATCAAAGAGCAGAAACCTATTTTGCCGATGGTGATTGACGGCACGCAAAATACTTTGCCCAAAAGAAGTTGGAAGTTTGGCATCGCTAAGCAGATTAAACTGCGGGTAATGGAGCCGATTTCTACTGAAGGACTCCAAAAAGACGACGCCCGGTTACTTGCTGAAAAAGTACGTAATAAAATTCTGCGCCAATTGTCAGAATGGAGAGACAAAGCTCCTGAAGAAGTTGATAATTTGGCTTAATCTCCTGTTAATAAGGGTGGATTTTTCTTTTTAATAGTAATGGAGGTTTGATCAGAATCCGTATTCGTCCACGCGAAAAACAACTGTCCGTCAAAAATTTCCATCTGTGGGAAGCCTGTTTTTCGAGCTCCATCTATCATGCTAATAGTCTCGGTTTGATTAGTTTTATCACCAATATTGATGGTAGCTAATTGTAATTTCGATTGATCTTTCTTTCCGCTTTCCATCCAGGAAATATAGAGGTAGTCATTATGAATGGCAGCGTCCGTTCGTCCCAGTGACCGGTTCTTGCTTAGTCGTATGGGCTCTCCAAAAGTTCTGCCGTTGTCAGATGAGAGCACAACTTTTGTTGTCGGATCATCATTTGCACCGGTATGCCAGGCAATTGCAACGGTAGAATCAGCCGAAGCTATCTTGGGTCCGTTTACCGGACATCCGCCTATGTGCCATTTGTCATTATAAATAGCTTCGGGCTGTGACCATTCTTTACCATTGAAACGGCTGACATAAATATCTCGAACTTCTTCCCCCGTGCGATTTCGGTAAGCTACGACCGCTCCCTCACTTGTTTTTGCCAGAGAAGTATTACAGCAATCACAGACCGACTCATCTATTAAAAATTCTTGCTGCAATTGCCCATCCTTTGAAATTAAAGCTCCGCGTAAGGTCATTGCTTTTGATAAGTCGTAGTATTCATCATCGGCTCGGTCCGCCGTTAGGCGTCCGTCGAGCCATACCGCGAGGAAAGAGTTCGCATCCCATGGAATCATCGACACAAAACCGTGCTCGGTGGCTGTGCTGTCGTTATGGGGAGCGAAAGCGGGTTGCCAGTTTTCGGCAGAATCCGCGATCGAAACGTTAACGTCGTAAGCATAGGGCCCGCCGGATTTTTTATTGAGCCAGTGAGCTGCTACAGGTCCGGACTCATCCGCAATCACCGAGGGAAAATCCGCCCAGTTGATGAACCAGTCGGAACTGTGGGCTATGGGTTTCGGGCTGCTCCACTGATCATCAGCGTAACTTGCATACTGTAAAGTAAAAGTTTCGGATGTGTCTTTGGAAAGCCAGCTCATGTAAAGCGCATTATCTGAGCTGTACAAATAGGGATAACTGCTATTAGCAGACGTCGGATTATCAATAGTGGTATCGGCGCTTTTTTCGCATCCCCAGAAAGCCGCTGCACAGAGTAACAGTAATAAAATAAACGATTGACGATTCATGTTGTTGAAGGCTGAATTTGATTAATTTGTAATTTGTAACCTGTGTAAATTCCTCCGATTTTCAAGGCGGGAGCTGTGACCAGATACCACAGTGGCTCTCGCTCGTTGAGCACTGAATAATCCACAAGTGCTACCGCTACCATAAGCAGTACAAATCCCAATATAACTCTTTGGGGATTATCTGACCCAAGGGTGGTGGCGAGGAGGCCGCCGAATAATCCTAAAACAAATTGAAGAGCGGTAAGTCCAACAACCCAAGTCAGCGAGGGAAGGTTGGTTACGCCGGTTAGAAAGACTTCTGACCTGGAGTAGATGGCAACAATAAGGTGGATAAAACTATTGGGAACAGCCATCGCAAAGTATCCGGCTGCGATGGCAAGCATCGATCTAAACATAGAGAAAATCTTAAGTAAAAGTTTAATTAAAAATACATTATGCCTGAAGGACCCGAAATTTGGAGAACAGCGGATCAGTTAACCGAAACACTGCAAAATAAGACGATTACCGATCTTTATTTTTCCTTTGATGAATTAAAGGAATACGAGGCAAAGCTAAAAGGGCAGTCGGTAAAAAATATTGAAGCTCGCGGAAAAGCTATCCTCACATTTTTTGAGAATGATCTGGTAATGTACAGCCATAATCAACTTTACGGCAAATGGATAGTCAGTGCAAACGGGGAGGAGCCCGATACCTCACGCTCGCTTCGGGTCGCTATCCACAACGGAGAGGCTTCGGCCTATCTGTATTCCGCCTCCGAAATTGATATACTGCACAAATCCGAGGTCCCCAATCACCCATATATTAAGAAATTGGGTCCCGATGTGCTGCACCCCGATGCTACGTATGACGATATTTTGACTCAGTTTACCTCGGATACTTTCCAGAATCGTAAACTGACTACACTTCTTTTGGATCAGGGGTTTGTCAGCGGCATCGGCAATTATCTGAGAAGCGAGATCATGTTTTATGCTAAAGTGGATCCGCATAAAAAGCTTCGCGAGTATTCTGATGAGCAAAAAGAGGCGCTGGCCAAAGCGACCTATAATTTAACCACGCGGTCGTATGAAACCGGCGGCATTACTAACGATCCGGAAATTGTTGAAGCCCTTAAACGAGAAAATGCTTCGCGCAAAGAGTATCGGCACTTTGTGTATAAACGTACCGACAATCGGTGTCATAAATGCGGGTCTGTCATCAAAGAAGAAAAAACAGGGGGACGCAAGATCTACTATTGCCCTAACTGCCAGTTTGGTGAATAGCACTTAGCATTGAATGGTTGAGGTTGCCATCCGATGGGATTACGTTAATACAGGTTATCCGTCACACCGATCGCAAATTCAGCATTTGGATGAGTGTCAACTAATCTATCTCTTCAGGCCAGTTTTAGGATGAAAAGAATGCGTGAGAATCATACCTTAAGCAACCCTGAAATTCAGAATTTAAATCTTGAAAGAAGTACGTCCATGAAAGACAATGATTTTTTGAAACCCGGCGATACCGTAGCCCACAGTAACAAACAGTTAATGGAATCGCCCGAAGTTGAAAAGATAGCCGAAACGGTAATTGAGCGCGAAACTCTTGACTTTGGTCCCGCATCCATCGGCTATTTTTTAGTATATCCGAACCTGTCAAAGTATAAAGCTGCAAAATGTAAAAAAGCTTCCAGAGAAGTGGAATATTACTCCGGACATAATTACCTGATTGAGATTTCAGGTGAAATGTGGGATATGTTGGATCAGAAAACGCGGGAGATGGTAGTGTTTCACCAGCTGCTGCATGTGGATCCTGTGTATAAGGCTAAGAATCAAGAGTGGAAAATGAAGACTCGAAAGCCCGACTTTTCTGATTTTTACGAAATTAACGACAAATACGGCAACGAGTGGTACAAGACAGTACAGGCAACGGTGTCTTCACTTTATGATTTAGACCCCAAACGCGAAAGCAAGGTAAATCTATAATGAATAGGGAATGACACTAGAGACGCGAAATCGCGTCTCTAGTATTATGCATTACTCTTCCTCTTCGAAAAACCGCATTTCGAGTGCTTCCATGCGTCGTTCCAGCTTCATTAGTTTATGAAGGATAAGCACATGCGTTTTACCCGCGTCAATGCCGACCGGGCTGTCATCGTTTTTAATTTGCTCGAGAATTTCTTCGTATTCTTTATCGGAGATATTCAAATTCATAGTTTAATTTTGGTTGAGGTTCATCATGTTACCCTGAATCCCGAATGGTCGGGGGCTTTGTCGAGGATCTGAGAAAAGGGCAAATTTACTTCACGTCATATCCTTCTTTTTTTAGAAATTCTCGCACCTTGTCCACATGATCGCCCTGAATTTCAATCGTTTTTGCGTAGCTGGTTCCGCCCGCTCCACACTTCTGCTTTAGTTGCTTTTCGAGCTTTTGAATCACCTGCGGATTATGCTGAATATTACTGATCATTGTAACAGTTTTCCCGCGTCGTCCGCCGGTATCCAGTTTAATGTTGATAGCCATAAGTTCGTAAAGCTTTTAAAGATTTAAATCTGTTTAATCACTAAATCGAAGATAGGAGATACCGTTACAGGTTACAAGTTGCAGATTT
>CAZYOD010000120.1:0-1317 GCA_964648635.1 uncultured Balneolaceae bacterium
ATTCCCGGTTATAGAGGTTCTATAACGGATGTAGATCTGAATCTTTACCGTGGAGCTTATCAGATAGAAGGTCTTGAAATAGAACAGATAAAAAATGCTATTCCGGCACCTCTTGTAAAGATCGATTTTATAGATTTCTCAGTTCAGTGGAACGCCTTATACAAGGGCAGTTTAGTCGGTGAAATAGAGTTTATTCGTCCCATAGCTAATTTTGGAGCTACGCAGACCGGCACTGATGTAGACTGGGTTGAGCAAGTTAAAAAGTTGATGCCTATCCAAATTAATCGTTTTGCGATCGTTGACGGTAAAGTTGCCTACCGGGATTTCGAAAGTGATCCGCAGGTCAACATATCACTTGATAATTTTCAGGTTGAAGCCACTAACTTCTCAAATGTAGAGTCCAAAGAGGAGAGCCTGCCCTCTACCATTAACGCTTCAGCTACCTCAATCGGAGAGGGGAAATTAAGCGCCCATGGTAGAGCCAATGTACTAAAGGAGATCCCGGATTTTGACCTCGAAGCCAGCTTCGAAGACGTTTCGCTGCCCGCTCTGAATGATTTTTCCGAGGCCTATGCTAATCTGGATTTTGAGAGAGGGGTATTTAACGTTTATACCGAAATGGCTGTTTCAGATGGTATTCTGGAAGGGTATATAAAGCCAATAATGACAGATGTTAAAGTGCTTGATATTAAAGAAGATGCTGATAATGTATTCTCCCTCGTCTGGGAAGGAGTTGCCGGCACTCTGATGAATATTTTTAAAAATAAGCAGGAGGATCAATTTGCAACGCAGGTGCCGCTTGAGGGAGATTTAAACAACCCTGATACTTCCGTTTGGGCGGCCATCGGCAGTATTTTGAGAAACGCTTTTGTGGATGCTTTTCAAAAACAGACCGACGATTCTATTGAATTTAAGAATTGAATGACTCAGCAGCTATTCTCCATGCAGCGTCACAATCAGTTTTCGTGATCCGCCGTGATTTCTGTGTTCGCATAAATAAATTCCTTGCCACGTTCCAAGATTCATCTTTCCCTTTGTTATGGGGATGCTCAATGAGTGCCCCAGCAGCGAGCTTTTAATATGCGAAGTCATATCATCGGGACCTTCGAGTGTATGTTCATAGAGAGAAGTATCCTCCGGAACCATCCGCTTAAAATGAGAGGCAAAATCGCGTCGCACAGATGGATCAGCATTTTCATTAATTGTCAGGCTGGCACTGGTATGCTGGATAAAAATATGAGCGATCCCCGTTGTGATATTTGATATTTCCGGAATCTGCTCCAAGACTTCATCCGTAATAATATGATACCCGCGCGA
>CAZYOD010000120.1:1417-7556 GCA_964648635.1 uncultured Balneolaceae bacterium
GGAGATAGTAACCATCCGGCCAGCGATGCAAATTCTTCGGCCTTGCCAAAACGTCCCACCGGAATAGAAGCTTCCATCTGTTCCCGAACTTCCTCCATAGATTTATCGGACTCATCCGCCGCTTTTTTTATAACACGGTTAATTGCCGGCGTATCATGTGACCCCGGTGCCAAAACGTTAACTGTCACGCCTTCTTTGGCAATCTCCTGCGACAGTGATTTCGCAAATCCTACCATACCGGCGCGGAAGGAGTTGCTTAATACCAAATCCGGAATCGGCTGTTTAACGGACTGACTTTCTACAAGTAAAATGCGTCCGTATTCGTTAGAAGTGAAATAGGAGATCAACCGAAGTACCAACTCGATTTTCCAGCGCATGACTTTTTGGTAGGCTTGATCCCAATCGAAGATAGCTGTTTCCAGCGGAGAGAGGGCAGGAGGTCCGCCGGCATTAATTACGACTCCGTGAAGCTGACCGTTGCCAATTGCAGCCTCAATTTTGTTGTGGGTATCATCATCTGTTAAATCCCCAACAACCGGATCTACCTGCTCACCGTAGGATTTTTTGAGCTCATTAAGCTTTTCCTCACGGCGTGCAACAGCAATAACATTGGCCCCTTCATCCAACAATAATTCAGCAATTCCGCGACCGAATCCACTGCTGGCGCCGCAAACAATAAAGCGCTGGTCTTTAATTCTTAAATCCATGAAATAATAATTTAAACTTTAAGTTTTAGGGTGCTCCTTAAAATGTATATACCAAAACGAGTTGTGATGAGCAATCCAAGTGATAGAAGCTCAAGAAAATGAAATATAATAATAATGAATTACGCAAATAAAGCCGTATCTTTGCAAGCTTGAAAAAAGCAGCAAAGTAGTTTTTAGGCAATGTCGTTCTGAACTTGTTTCAGAATATAATTAATGAAGATCCTGATCCGCCGGTTGGCGGACAGGATGACGAGGATTTAAACAATTCCGGAAGCATCTAATTGGATTTTAACTAACACATTTATGTACAAAGATATCAGAAATATTGCGATTATCGCTCACGTCGACCACGGCAAAACTACGCTGGTTGATGAAATGCTAAAGCAGAGCGGTACCTTCCGTGAAAATGAAGAAGTAGCTGAGCGGGTGATGGACTCCGGCGATCTGGAAAAAGAAAAAGGTATCACGATCAGTTCCAAAAATACAGCCGTAAAATGGGGCGATACTAAAATTAACATTGTAGATACGCCGGGCCATGCCGATTTCGGGGGAGAGGTAGAGCGCATTCTTAAGATGGTGAACGGTGTTATTATTTTGGTGGATGCGGCCGAAGGTCCGCTGCCGCAGACAAAATTTGTGCTTCGAAAATCACTGCAAATGGGATACGAACCCATCGTTGTAATTAATAAGATCGACCGTAAAGATGCGCGCCCCGACGATGTATTAAATGAAATTTTTGACCTTTTTGTGATGCTTGACGCGGCAGACGAGCAACTTGATTTCCCGATTATCTATGCCGAGGGCATCAACGGGATTGCTAAGAATGAGCTCGAGGATGACAATGATGATTTAACGCCGTTGTTTGAAAAGATTGTGGAGACGATTCCCGCACCGGAACAAGATTTGAATGCTCCCTTTAAGATGCTGGTGAGCAGTATCGATTGGAACGATTACGTAGGACGTATCGCCATTGGCCGCGTTGAGCAGGGCACAATCGAACAGAACCAGCAAATCGCACTGCTTGACCGAAATGGTGAGCTTAAAGAAAAAGCGAAGGCAACTAAGCTTTTCACGTTTAACGGATTAAAGAGGGAGCCTGTCGAGAAGGCTGAGGCCGGAGATATCTTTGCGTTAGCCGGTTATGAACAAGTCGATATTGGTGATACACTCACGGCAACCGAAGACATGACGGCCATAGACTATCCTGATATAGATCAACCCACTATGGCGATGTTTTTCCGTGTGAATGATTCGCCTTTCGCCGGATTGGAAGGAGAATATGTGACCTCCAACCAGATTAAGGATCGCCTGATGCGCGAAATTCGAACGAATGTATCAATTCAAGTTGAGCAAACCGATAACCCCGATGTGTATAAGGTATCCGGCCGTGGAGAATTGCAACTGGCCATCCTTACCGAAACCATGCGGCGCGAGGGATACGAATTTGCCGTTTCTCGTCCGGAAGTACTCTTTCAAGAAATTGATGGTCAGCGGCACGAACCGTTTGAGGAAGTAGTGGTAGACGTCCATCAGGATTATAGTAACCGCGTCATTGACAATCTGCAGAAACGAAAAGGAATTATGACATCTATGACGCAGGAGGGTGAAAATAATAGACTCATTTTTAAGGTACCTTCGCGCGGGTTGATTGGCTTCCGAGGCGAAATGTTGACCGAAACCCGGGGCACCGGTATCATGCACCAGCAATTTGATTCCTACGAACCGTATGCCGGCCAAATTCCGGGACGCAACAGCGGAACTCTCATAGCCCTGGAGAAAGGAGAGGTTACCGGTTATTCGCTTGAAGGTTTGCAGGATCGCGGTATCTTTTTGGTCGAGCCCGGCGATAAGGTGTACGAGGGACAAGTTGTGGGGATTAACAACCGATCGGATGATCTGGTGGTAAATGTGGTAAAGAAGAAGAACCTGACCAATCACCGCGAGACACAAAGTAAGGACGATGTAAAACTTGATCCCGCAAAAAAAATGAGTCTCGAGCAGTGCATCGAATTTATTGATGACGATGAGCTGTTGGAAGTGACCCCCGAAAGCCTGCGCATCCGCAAAAAATATCTGGACTTCAATGAGCGGAAACGAGCTAAAAAGAATAAAGAGTTTGCGTAGATAAAGTAGACGTACAGTTTTTTGGGAAAAAACTTACCAGCGTAAGGTCAGGAAGATTGATGATTTAGTAGGGGCCGGAGATAAACGAAAGCGGCTTCAATTTGGTTGATGGGAAAAAGCTTCAACTAAAATTAATGAGCATGTATAGAGAAAATCCGTCAGCCGGAGGCTCTGATTTTGCCGATCTGATGGATCGTCGATTCACGATTCCGGGTACCAACATTCGCTACGGTATTGATGCCATTATAGGGCTTATCCCGGGCATTGGGGATTGGCTCGGAGGTTTAGCGGCCCTCTACATCCCCGTGCAGGCAGTCTTTCGGGACGTTACAGTGCCGGTCATTATCCGGATGTTTATCAATATTATAATTGATGTTCTGATTGGTGCTATTCCTATTCTTGGCGATATATTCGATTTCGCATGGAAGGCAAATATCAGAAACGCACGGCTTCTCGACCAATATCAAAATGATCCTAAAGCTACCAATACTAAAAGCCATTGGCTTAACTGGTCGGTAGTTATCTTTTTTGTGCTAATCATTGTTTTGTTGCTGATTTTCATCGGTTGGATTATTGCCGAGATCCTTGATTTCATTTTCTAGATCTATCGGATTATCAAACAAAAGAGCGGAACCAATGAATATTTGATTGGGTACAATTTGATAGAATAAGAAGGAAAATTCTGAAGATTACCGCTATGGCAGAAAAAACAAAACAGTCCAGGATTACAACCGATCATGATGTAATTAGAAAATGGGTTGAGGAGAGGGACGGAAAGCCGGCTCATATAAAAAGCACAGGTCAAAAAGATGATGCAGGATTATTAAGGATTGATTTTCCCGGTGGAGCTGAAGAAGAGTTAGAAACGATAAGCTGGGATGAATTTTTTGATCAGTTTGAGAAGAATAATCTCGCTTTTCTCTATCAAGAAGAAAGGAAGGGTGGAGAAATCAGTCGGTTCAATAAATTTGTCGATCGGGATGCTCAGGAATAGTTATCCCAGCCCGTAAAATTTACTTTTTTCCTTATAGTAGGGGATGAATACCTCTTGTAGCTCTTGATGCTCGGATTTTTTTAACTCCGGATCTTCACTGGTCAGTTTCCAGGCTTCTGATTTGGCTTGTTCCAGAATCCACTGATCTTCAACAATATCGGCGACATGAAATTCAGGCAAGCCGCTTTGCTTGGTGCCCAGAAAATCTCCGGGGCCTCTAAGTTCAAGGTCTGCTTCCGCAATTTTAAAACCGTCAGTAGTTTGTGCCATCTTTCGCAGACGGAATTGTCCTTCCTTGCTAACCTTTTGTCCGTATATCAGAATACAATAACTTTGGCGTTCTCCGCGACCAATACGTCCCCGCAGCTGGTGGAGCTGTGACAATCCAAACCGCTCTGCATGTTCTACAATCATAATGCTGGCATTGGGGACGTCAACGCCTACTTCGATTACCGTCGTCGAAACCAGTATTTGAATTTCGTTATTGATGAACTGATGCATCACTGCATCCTTTTCTTCGGATTTCATTTGACCGTGCAGCAGTCCAACTTCAAAATCCAAGAATCGTTTCTGGAGTTTTTTGTATCCGGCGGTAGCATCCTTTAAATCCATTTTTTCAGATTCCTCTACCAGTGGATAAACTACATACGCCTGACCTCCTTTTGCCACCTCCTGTTCAACAAAATCATAAATGTCTTCATGCTTCTTTTGAGGGCGTACCGCCGTCTTGACCGGTTTTCGTCCGCCGGGCAATTCTTTGATAACCGAGATATCTAAATCGCTGTATAAGGTCATCGCCAAAGAGCGGGGGATTGGTGTGGCCGACATGACCAGTACGTGTGGGTGAGAGCCTTTTGTTAGTATCTCTGCGCGCTGTTTTACCCCAAATCGATGTTGTTCATCGACCACCGCCAATCCTAAATTATTAAATGATACTTCATCTTGAATAAGAGCGTGTGTTCCCACAACAACATCACAGCCGCCGCCTTCGATATCGGTGAGAATATCTGTCCGCAAGTTACTTTTTTGATTGCCCACTAACAGGCGAATGTTAATATTCATCGGCTCCAGAAAATCCGAGAGGGTTCGATAGTGCTGCTCGGCTAAAATTTCAGTAGGGGCCATAAACGCTGCCTGGTAGCCGTTGTCGATTGACATCAGAATTGCTCCTAAGGCTACAACGGTTTTCCCCGATCCCACGTCGCCCTGGATCAGCCGATTCATTTGCTTGCCCGATCGCACATCCTTTTTGATATCAGACAGTGCAGATTTTTGTCCATCGGTAAGCTCAAAAGGTAGGTGTTCATTAAAGAACGACTGAGTGTAGTTGCCAGTATTCTTAAAGAGGTGTCCCTGATTTCTTTCAATAATTTCATGCTTGGTTTTGGCAACGCTCAGTTCAAAAAGAAAAAGCTCTTCGAACTTAAATCTTTCGAACGCCTTCTTGTATTCTGATGCCGACCTGGGAAAATGAATCATACGATAGGCCTTATGGCGCTCCGGCAGATTATGGCGTTTTCTGATATCATCGGGAAGAAACTCCGGCGGTTTTTCATGCTTGAGAATCACTTCCTGCCATTGATGAATGATTTTGCTGGTTGTATAGGTCTTCGACAGTGATTTATTACTTGGATAGATCGGTGTAATCTGTTTTAAATCCTCAATATCTGTTTCATCACTGACTTTATCATAATCCGGATGAGCCATCGAATGATATTGACCGTATCGTTTAGCCTTACCAAAGAAGGCAACGGTTTCACCTTCAGAGAACTGTTTCTTTATATAATGAGCTCCTTTAAACCAGACGCCCTTCAGGGCAGCGGTGTCATCTTGTATAATTACCTCCAAACGTTTTTTCTTCCCATAACCCTTTTGTTGTACTTTTTTGATTTTTCCGACCACGGTTACTTCTTCGCCGCGGCCGCTTAAGTTGCGGATGGAGGAGACAGTAGTGCGATCTAAATACCGTCTGGGAAAAAAATTCAACAGGTCGAGCAGGCTATCAATTCCACTCTCAGAAAGAGCTTTTAACCGCTTGGTACTAAGGTTAGGAAGGTCGACTAAATTCAAAATAGATATATTGATATATTACTTTATACTAGTTATTTGAACAGTTTTAGCGGGTTGTATCGGCAATTGGAAAACAAAAGTAGTTTAAATGATGAATTCAAAATAAAAGGAAGATTTTTTCTTGCATTAGTAGTAGTAAATTCCTTATCATTGCGAACTCTTGTTTGACCGAAAAAATCAATTAAGCGTTTAAATCGTGCCTACAATACAACAACTTATTCGCAAAGGTAGAAAAAGCAAGCCG
>CAZYOD010000121.1:0-7546 GCA_964648635.1 uncultured Balneolaceae bacterium
AGCTACAGCGAAGAGCATACCGAAGACAAAGATGAGCCGGTTTTTATTCGGTGATTTATAGCATTTAAAAACCTTTCTGCTATATCCCTCTTCAAATCAGAAAAAGAATAAGAGACCTGGGTGAAAATTTACGATTTATCCCGGTCTTTCTGCCAAGGCCAGTAACCGGTCATCTCCACTTCGAGCGAAAAGCTCAAAAGAATTCTGATTAATACAATGATCGAAAGCACACCCACGCTGTTAAAGGTGAGCTCCACGGCAACGGTACGGATAATATCCGCAGCTACCAGAAAATCCAGCCCCAACAGTATACCCCTGATAAGCCGGTGCCGCGTCTGTCGAAAAGTAGCCTCAATATCAGCACTGCGTACAAGCTTTATAAGTCCGTGACCCAGGGCATACAGAGATATAAGAATAATTACAAACACCCCGATAATCTCGAGCACCATGGTTGCATATTCGCCTAAATCACGAGCGATATCCGGGGATATCATTACAAACCCCTTAAAGATGGGAAAAACACTCAAATACATTCGTTTCTATGGTTGAACTCTATTGATGATGTGTTTAACCTGAATAATAGTAAATAGGTTCGGACGCTAAAAATAAGCCTCCCTATCCCCCCAGCTAAAAATATGCTGAAAAAAAATGCCGGTGAGCATACCAAAACAACCAGCCTTTTTATTTATCGTTTCACCACATCATGTCCTAAAGGGAGTTCGTCAATCGCATCAAGAGCCGGAGTAGGATCGCCCATAATGTAAAAATGGATACCGGGCGCCCCGCCTTCTAACAGTTCGGTGCATTGCTGGGCTGCCCATTCGATACCAATTTCACGAGCATTATTGGGATCGGCCTGCACTTCATCGGAAAGCGATTCAGGAATATTGAGGTGAAAATACTTAGGTAAAAAATTTAAATGTTGTTCTCGGGTTAGCACTTTCAATCCCGGAACAATAGGACAATCAATTCCGACTGCACGGCACTTATCTACAAACCGGAAGTAGGCTTCATTATCAAAAAACATCTGCGTTACAATGTAATCGCCGCCGGCTTCAACTTTTTTCTTTAGCTGCTGGATATCAAAATCCAGATTCGGGGCTTCAAAATGCTTTTCAGGATATCCTGCAACTCCTACACAAAAATTCGTCTCATGGGCATTTACGATATCCTCCATGTACTGACCCCGATTCATATTTTTAACCTGCTTTACCAGATCAATCGCATATTTGTTAAACGTACCGTTTTTAAATCGCCGGACGGTATCGTCGGGTGAATCACCGCGAATGGTCAGCACATTATCAATCCCCAGATAGTTAAGCTCGATCAGGGCATCTTCGGTTTCCTCTTTGGTAAAGCCCTCACAAATCAGATGAGGAACAGGATCCACACCATATTTATGCATAATCGCCGCACAAAGTCCGATCGTGCCGGGTCGCTTTCGCTTAATATGTCGCTTAATGGTACCGTTTCCCAGCTCCTCGTAGTACGATTCCGCCGCATGGTATGTCACATCAATAAACGGCGGATTATACTTCATTACCTTATCCAGCGACTCAAAAACCTTTTTGACTGATCCCCCTCTCTTGGGCGGAATAATCTCAAATGAAATAAGGGGCTCTGTTGCCCGCTCATAATGTTCAATAACTTTCATTTACTGTGCTATTATTTGTAACTTTTATTAAGCAAAAATTTTCAGCGTGCTTGAATTTTCCTTTCGGAAAATATCAACCCTGCATAGACTCTAACTTTTTGTTAAAAAACGGGTTGGTAGTGTTTAAGGTAATCACTTCACAGCTTAGTTGAAAAGTTTTTGTGCAAGTAAAAGCACCTTATAACTATTACCTGAACCTGTTCTACATGAAATTCGAAAACATCAAAGATCTGCTACAAGATCGCATTTTGATTCTGGATGGTGCCATGGGCACGATGATTCAGTCTCACAACCTTTCCGAACACGACTACCGCGGCAAACGCTTTAAAGATTTTGACAAAGCTGAACTTAAGGGCAACAATGATCTGTTGAGCCTTACCCAGCCCGATATCATTAAAGACATTCACCGGCAATTTCTTTCTGCCGGATCTGATATCATCGAAACCAACACTTTTAATAGCACTTCCATTTCTCAGGCCGACTACCATATGGAGGATCTGGCCTATGAGCTCAACGTGGCGGCTGCAAAAAATGCCCGGGAAGCGGCCGACGAATTTACGGATAAAAACCCGGATAAGCCTCGCTTTGTGGCCGGTGCCATTGGCCCCACCAACAAAACACTTTCTCTTTCGCCGGATGTTGAAGATCCGGGCTATCGTGCCATCACTTTTGATCAGCTTAAAGAATCGTACAGCGAACAAATTCGCGGACTGGTGGACGGCGGGGCCGATATCCTGCTGGTGGAGACCATTTTCGATACCCTTAATGCGAAAGCGGCGATCTACGCTATCCACAAATTTGTAGAAGAGACCGGCAAACAAATTCCGGTTATGATCTCGGGAACCATCGTTGATCAGAGTGGGCGCACGCTGTCGGGACAGACGACCGAGGCGTTTTGGATCTCGGTATCGCACACCAAGAATTTGCTGAGTGTCGGACTTAACTGTTCATTGGGATCCAAGCAGATGCGTCCCTATATCGAGGAACTGGCTAATATTGCTACGTGTCACACCAGCCTCTATCCCAATGCGGGTTTGCCTGATGAGATGGGCGAATACAATGAGACACCGGATTTTATGGCGGAACAACTGCGCGATTATGCCGAATCGAATTTTGTAAACCTGGTGGGCGGCTGCTGCGGCACCACACCCGAACATATCAAAGCAATTGCGGAGGCGGCCAAAGAATGTAGGCCTCGGAAAATTCCCGAACAGAAACCGTACTTACGGCTCAGCGGACTGGAACCGCTGGTAGTTCGTCCCGAGACCAATTTCGTAAACATCGGTGAACGTACCAACGTGATGGGGTCGCGTAAATTCAAGCGGCTCATTAAAAATGAAGAATATGAGGAAGCGCTCTCAGTAGCGCGTCATCAAGTGGAAAATGGGGCACAGATCATCGACATCAATATGGATGAAGGTATGCTGGAATCCGAAGAGGTGATGGTCAATTTTATGCAACTGCTGGCCGCCGAGCCTGATATTTCTCGCGTGCCGATTATGATCGACTCTTCGAAATGGTCGGTGCTAAAGGCGGGACTCAAAACTGCGCAAGGGAAATGTGTGGTCAATTCCATCAGCCTAAAAGAAGGTGAAGAAGTATTTAAAGAACAGGCGCGGGAGATCCTCAATTTTGGCGGGGCGGTTGTAGTCATGGGCTTCGATGAAAAAGGTCAGGCTGACAGCTACGAACGTCGCATCGAAATTGCTGAACGCGCTTATAATATCCTTACCGAAGAGGTCGGCTTTGCTCCTCAGGATATCATTCTCGACCCGAATATTCTAACGGTGGCCACCGGTATCGAAGAGCATAACAGCTACGCCGTGGACTTCATACGCGCTACAGAATGGATCAAAGAAAACCTGCCTTTGGCCCAAGTGAGCGGCGGACTCAGTAACATTTCCTTCTCATTTCGCGGTAATAACAAGGTGCGTGAAGCTATGCACTCGGCTTTTTTGTATCACGCTATCCGAGCGGGACTCGATATGGCAATCGTAAATGCAGGCCAGCTTGAGGTGTATGAAGAAATTCCCGATAAACTTCGTGAACTAGTGGAGGATGTATTGCTGAACCGCGGCAACGGTGCCACCGAACAGCTTGTGGATTACGCCGAAGAAATTAAAGAGGACGAGACTGACACTGAGGAAAAAACTGAGGAATGGCGCACAAAATCTGTAGAAGAACGCATTAGCCACGCTTTGGTTAAGGGTATTGTGGATCATATTGTAGATGATGCGGAGGAAGCCCGACAAAAGTATGACCACCCCATAGAAGTGATTGAAGGCCCCATGATGAAAGGTATGGATGTGGTGGGTGATCTGTTTGGCTCCGGCAAGATGTTTCTGCCACAAGTGGTAAAAAGCGCCCGCGTGATGAAAAAAGGCGTGGCACACCTGATTCCTTATATCGAAAAAGAGAAAGAGAAAAATAAGAACAGCGAACCAAAAGCCAAGGTACTGCTGGCCACGGTTAAAGGCGACGTGCATGATATTGGTAAAAATATTGTCTCTGTGGTATTGCGTTGCAATAACTTTGACGTAATTGACTTGGGTGTGATGGTTCCGGCGGATAAAATTCTTGAAGAAGCCCGCAAGAATAAGGTAGATATTATCGGACTCAGCGGCCTCATTACTCCTTCTCTGGATGAGATGGTGCATGTGGCCAAAGAGCTTAAGCGCGAAGATTTTCAACAGCCGCTGTTGATCGGTGGAGCTACCACATCGCGCATGCACACAGCCGTCAAAATCGAACCAAATTACGATAAGCCGGTGGTGCACGTGCTGGATGCCTCCCGATCGGTATCAGTAACCGGGAACCTGGTATCCAAAACCCTGCGTAATGAATTCGTCAAAAAGACGAAAAACGAATACCTGAAATTGCGGAAGCGCCATGAGGGACGGTCGAATCGAAAGACCTACCTGCCGATTGAGGAAGCCCGAGCTAACGCTACCCAGATTAATTGGAAGTCATCCGAAATCGTAAAGCCCAACGAGCTGGGCACCAGGATTTTTGATAACTATCCCCTCGAGGAAATCAGAAAATACATAGACTGGGGACCGTTTTTTATCGCTTGGCAGATGAAAGGCAAGTTTCCCGATGTTCTAGAGGACGAAAAGTACGGCGAAGAAGCGCAGAAACTATACGACGATGCCAATGCTCTGCTTGATAAAATTATTGATCAGAAACTGCTAAAAGCGCGCGCCGTACTGGGTTTGTATCCCGCTAATACAGTTGGCGACGACGTCGAACTCTATACTGATGACAATCGCGAGCAGGTGCTGACGACCTTCCATATGCTTCGTCAACAGGCCAAAAAACGCAAGGGGCAGCCGAATAAAGCTTTATCTGATTTTGTCGCCCCAAGATCATCAGGAATTAACGATTACATGGGCGGCTTTGCGGTGACTGCCGGAATAGGTGTTCCCGAGCTGGTTAAAAAGTTTGAGGATGATCACGACGATTACAACGCCATCCTCACAAAAGCACTGGCCGATCGTCTGGCAGAGGCCTTTACCGAATTGCTGCACGAAAAGGTACGTAAGAAGATCTGGGGCTACGCTCCTAATGAAAGCTATAGCAACGAATCGCTGATCCGCGAGGAATACGAAGGCATTCGTCCCGCTCCGGGCTACCCTGCTCAGCCGGACCATACCGAAAAGCGCATTCTTTTTGACCTGTTGGATGTGGAAGAAAATACAGGTATAAATCTTACGGAGTCATTTGCAATGTTTCCGGCGGCATCGGTAAGCGGACTTTATTTCGCGCATCCACAGTCCGATTACTTTAATGTGGGTAATTTTGAGAGGGATCAAATTGAAGACTATGCCCGCCGTAAAGACATGAGCATCCGAGAAGTGGAAAAATGGCTGGGACCGAATCTGAATTACAATCCAGAGTAACGGTTATAAAATACAAAAGGCTGCCGGATAAAACCGGCAGCCTTTTTAATGATAAACTTTTAACTCAATTAGTTTGAGTTATACATAGCATCATTGAAGGAGTTCAAGCCGGCCACAATTGAAACTGTATATGGAAATTGTTGCGGACTGTATTCCCGTTGCTCTTCTGTGCCGTCCCCCTGGGTTTGAGAAGCCGTAAAGCTGTCGAAATAAATCTCAGCATTTATAGGATCTCCCAAGGCAGGAACTTCGATGCTGTAATCTCCGGAAGAGTTGACGGTAGTCTCATAGGTAAGACTTTTGTAGTCTACTCCCGGCTCAATATTACTCGCAAAATCTCTGGAATCCAGGATCACCTTAACGGTCGTACCTTGAGGCGCACGCTCGTAATCTTCTTCCGTAACACCGGTGGTGTCATTGGTTTCATCCATGTTTGCATAGGCTGTTCCCTGAATCGTAGCTGTTTGAGTTGAATCAATAGCATTTAATGGATCAGGATTGGAAATAGACTCACAGGATATGGCCAACCCGGCAAGTGCAATTGCAAATGTTGTAATAAAAAATGTTTTAATCGTTTTCATAGCAGTAAAAGTTTTCAATATTTTTAAAAAATGGTTGTTAGAAATAGAACATCAGGTTGATAGAACCGCCGTAATTTCCGGTAAAGACCGTCAAACTATTACCGCCTTCAAATACGGATTGACGATTTTCTACAGAATTAGAGCTGGAATCCCAGTATTCATAGACATCTTGTTCACGGTAGTCCTTGATAAAATCTACGCCCAGGGTAAATTCCGCACCGACCGATATTTTAGAAGCTACGAAATACTCAATACCCGCAAATCCGTTCAGACCAACGCCCAGTTGTTTGTTGTTCGCTTCTTCTGCAAGACGCTCGAATCGACCGCCATTTACCTGACTAAGTCCGGGTGTGGTTGTGGGAGATTGATTACCTTCAGTAATGGCGTTACCGTATTTATATTCGGTAGAAGCCCTTCCGAAGATAAAGCTTGCCTCACCGCCGTAAACACCGATAAGACGACCTTCACCTTTTCTGAATTCAACACCGCCACCTAATCGAACAAAAGTGGAATTATTAGTCCACTCATCGGTTACTTCTACATTAGGGTCCGGTACTTCCTGGTTATCCTGCATTACCCTATTACGATTAGTGGTAAGATCCTGGGCTAATCGCAAGCGGCCCCGGACAGCCATATCATCA
Source organism: uncultured Balneolaceae bacterium (assembly GCA_964648635.1). Taxonomy (GTDB): domain Bacteria; phylum Bacteroidota; class Rhodothermia; order Balneolales; family Balneolaceae; genus Fodinibius. The sequence goes on from CAZYOD010000121.1 coordinate 6,776, forward strand.
GACAAGAAATATTTGCCAAAAAGCTGCTGGTTATTGCCAACAAAATCAGCACCGACTGAATTATTCTGCGTATTGTTAAAAATATTACCCAGATATTCTGCAAATGGAACTGCATCAAACCCGATGCTAAAATCCCCTTTTTGTGGCAGAGGATCTTGCTTTGCAAAAACAGGTTCTTCTTCAACTTGCTCTGCTTCCTGTGAAAATGCATCTGCCGTAAAACACAGCAATGCAATACATAATAGTGTATATCTCATTTAGTTAGTTGTTTTTAGAATTGAAATTCGCAAAAGATTTAGACTTGTACCTATTTAATCATTTAGCCTCCGCTTGATTTTATTCTGATTTGTGAAGGAATGGTTACCCCGTGGGGTGCTACAAGAATAACAAGGAGGGCAAATGTTACAAATTTTTAATATTTGTTAATAGGAAGGCTTATTTTCCTGTTGGAACTAAATTAAAAAAGCCCTCAAGCTTTCACCTGCGGGCTTTCATATAAGTTTTGGGGATCCTCATGCACAGTTAATAACTATGCTCAAAAATTGCCTGACGCAGTGATCCCAAATCAAAGTAATAGCCATTTTCTTGCGGGCCTACATGTTGACGGTTTGTCAAGAATATTATAGAAAGAGAATCCTGTGGCACAACCACAATATTAGTGCCTGTAAAACCGGTGTGACCAAACGTACCGGCGGGACTCCCTTCGGCCGCAATGAAGCTTTTGTCCATCGCCCAGCCAAGGCCGTTGCCGTATTTATCTTTTGTGAGAAA
>CAZYOD010000122.1:0-7460 GCA_964648635.1 uncultured Balneolaceae bacterium
CCTCACTCCAGAATCGTTGGGCATCGTCGGGTATTTGCACGTTGGCTGAACCCATTGCTTGAATATTTCACTTTTCTTCTGCTTGATATCCGGCTTTTTCGATCACTTCCTTCATCTGATCGATTCCGGTTTGCTCACGGTCAAACTCAATGATCGCCTGCTCATCTTCCAGGGAAACGTCAGCAGAACGAACGCCTTGCAGTTCATTTAGAACCTTGGATACGCGATCCGAACAACCGTTACAATGCATTCCGGTTATTGATAGTGTTTCTTGGGATAGTTTCATATCAAATCGTCTTAGTTCCGATTACTGTTAATGATGGTCTGTCATAACCAATGCTTACGCTAATATAAGGCTTGTACCATAGTCCAGAGTCAAATTATAAGTTGAGTAATACATAAGTCGGTGAACTGGGTAATAAATAGCTGGTTAAGCAGGTTTCATAACGCCTGTTTACCCGTCTCACTTAACCTTCTGATCCGAAGAGGTGTGAGATATACCTAGTAGATTAGCCTCCGAAACTTGCCATTAAGAATTTTAAGTGTTAAAAACATTTAATATTATAGTTGTGGTTTTAGAGCATCAAATCAAATTAGCATTTAGGAGTGCTTTCAAAAAAGAGTAGTAGTTTGGCTTTATATGGTATTAAGGGCTGGTTCAAAGTTATAATAATTTTTCTGGTACTGCTAACCGCGAAAGATACGGTGGCAAAAGAAATAGATCCGAGCAGTATTAAAACTGTTTCCGAGATTCTTTTGGATGAAAATGAGGACGGAAGTCTGGATTTGTTGGGTCAGAAGGTGGCGATTGGCGGACGTGCTTCTGTGGGATCATCTGTTCTCCACGAGAATAACTTAATTATATATATACAGGATCAGTCCGCTGGTATCCTGGTTTTTTCTGATTCGGTACGAAAACAGGTCAACAGGGGTGACAGCTTGGTAATTTCCGGAGAGCTGAAGATGTATTACGGGAAGCCTGAAATTGTGGTAGACGATTATCAAATCATAGAATCTGAATCTAAAGTTTTTTCTCCCATCTCTCTGAACAGGACCTATAAAGAGCCTGAAAAATTTCTGGGGATGTTGGTGAGGGGCAAAGCGATTGTGATTAAAAAAAATACCCAGACCCCCAGTTTAACCATTTCTTCTTCCGATACATCCAGCTATTCTCTTAAGGTCTATTTATCGCGTTCGCATACTCTCCTTCAGGATTTTAATTTTGAAAATTTAAGTGCAGGTGATGAGATTACCATTCAGGGTATCATGAGTAAGTATGAGCCTGAAGGTTCAGGAGAAACTATTTATGAACTTCTGCCCCGATCTCCCCAAGACATCCAATATGCGGGGATCCCTCAATATTATATTAACATAATCTTGTGGGGAAGCGGCATTTTAGTTCTACTGACAATGGCATGGGTTATATCCTTAAAAAGACAAGTTAAATCTCAAACAAAAGACTTGTCTAAGGCTTTGGAACAAAAAGAAACATTCATGCAAGAGATACACCATCGCGTGAAAAATAATCTGACTATGATGTCCGGTTTATTGGATCTGCAAATTGATACCACTCAACATAAAGAAGTGGTGGATAGTTTAGAAGACAGCAAGTCCAGACTCCATTCAATGGCATTAATACATAACAAGCTCTATGAGACTCAATCATACAATGTTGTACGATTTGATAAGTACTTGAAAGAGTTGATAAACACGATTAAAAGAACATTTTCAGAGCAACAAGAATCTGTTGAGGTTCACTATTCGCTGGAACCAGTGGAGCTGCCTGTTGATAAAGCGGTGACGTGTGGGTTGTTGATAAATGAATTGGTCGTTAATGCCTATAAGCATGCTTTTACTCATGTTGAGCAAGGGATATTAGATGTAAAGTTATATCAAGAAGATGAACAAATCACGCTCATCATATCAGATAACGGACCGGGACTACCCGTTGATTTTGAGGCCAGAACTGATAGCCTGGGATCCCTGCTTATTCATACGTTTTCATCCCAGCTTGAGGCAGAAATGGATATTAAAAATGAGAACGGGAGTACGTTCTCATTTCGTTTCCCATTAAACTATAAATAGGTAAATTTATTTCAGTAATAGACAGGTATAAGCGAGAAAGGAATTAGGTATAACTAAACAGGACTTTTTACCCCTAATTTAGAACCCAGATATTTCGCTAGTTCAAGCATTGCATATTGACCGGCGATATTTTCTGCCTCTTTATTGTAGTTGGTATTGGTATTTACATCATAGGTATAAATTTCCCCATCATGCTCATTACTGATAAATTCGATTCCCGCCACTTGTATATCATTTTCTGCTAAAAATGCTTCATATTTTTCAATGACAGGATGGTAAAAGTCGTTTACTATCTGAAATTTTGGCTGACCTGATTCTCGGTTTTTGGTTGATGGCTCCTCTCCTGCGGGACAGGCCAGGTCATCTATCGCGCAAGCATCTGCCGGACAAAGTTCAAATCCCTCGGAGGTGTCCACTTGTACGGCATAGAAGAATTCTCCGCCTATAAATTCACATCTCGTAATATATGGTGCAGGAGCCTGGACATACTGTTGAATTAAGGTAATGCCGTCAACGGAAGGATCGAACTCAGGACCATCGATATATTCGGTTAATGCCTCGACGGAATGGAGTAAACGAACCCCCAACCCCTTACCGGCCCTATTATGTTTTGTGATGAAAGAGTCCCTTTCAAATGATTTTGCTGCTTCTATCATCTCTTGTTTTCCGACTGTGGCAATTGTTTTGGGAGTCTGAATGCCCTGTCGATCCAATGCCATATATTGTTTTACCTTACTTATCTCCAGCTCAATCGCTCGACCTCCATTTATAACCTCTCGTCCATGTCTTTCCAACCATGAGATAACAGAAGCGGTTAGTTCCGGAGCATATCGATGATTTCTTGTGTGTGATGAGGCACTCATTCGGTTATAAAAGATCCCCTGCGGGGGTTCTTTCGTCAGATCTACCATTCCTTTATCCAGAAACCAATCCTCATAAGGATATCCAAGTTCATCTAAACGCCCTTTTAGAGGCCTGGTCCATTCTTCGTTTTCATGTAGAATGTAAATCTTACGCTCTTCCATTGATGTTATTCTTTGATATTAAAAGTGACATGATTTTCTGAAGATATCGAGTAAATAATAAACTAGGGGAAGAGCCATTTATTCTTACTCAGTTCAAAAATGAATTTTAGCCCTAATTGAGATTGAGTAACAGATAATTGACATATATCAAGAGTATTTCCTGTCATATATCAATGGTGTTATAGTAGAGCCTCCCTATGTTAAGCACGAACAAAACAGTTTAACATCATACTATATTTACTATGAGTACTGAAACTAAAACACTGTGGAAGATAGATCCGTCACATTCAGAAGTACAATTTAAAGTAAAGCACCTGGTTATTTCGACTGTTACCGGAAGCTTCGGTTCTTATGACGGAAAAATTGAAGCAGATGGCGACGATTTTAAAAATGCCAAAGCAACTTTTACTGCCGACATTGACAGCATTTCAACAAATGACGAAGATCGCGATCAGCACTTAAAGTCCGATGATTTCTTTAATGCTGAGGAATATCCGCAGCTTACATTTGAGTCCACCAACTTTGAAAAGGTTGGCGACGGTGAATACAAAGTCACCGGTGATCTGACCATCCGTGACGTCACCAAGGAAGTTGAACTGGATGTTGTGCACGGCGGCACGGTCGGCGATCCCTACGGAAATACCAAAGCGGGATTTGAAGTGACCGGCACGATCAGTCGAAAAGAGTTCGGCCTCACCTGGAATGCCGTAACTGAAGCAGGAAACGTGGTTGTGGGCGACAAAATTAAACTGCAACTGAACGTTCAGTTTATCCAAAGCTAAAACGACGGCTTACCTACTTTTTTACGCTATAGGCGGGTATCTTTTTGGGAGGTATCCGCTTTTTTATTTCAGGAATTTTTTCCCAAGGCTTTTTTATCCCAACTACCATTTATAGCTGCCGCATCGTAGGTAGATTTCAAAAACTGAAGCAATATCTCATCGGGCTTCTGTGTTTTTCGCACCGCTTCATAGGTCAGGAGATATTCTCCCAACTCTTCAGAATACCAGGCTTCTTGTGGTTTAATATCCGCTGTCCGATACCCTTCCGGTTCAGGATATGCATAGGAATAAAATGTAGCCTCACCTAATCCCGTACCCGGCCAGAATCCCACGCTGGATAACTCATGGGAGTAAGCATCTTCCATCACCCAGTCCGGACAGTTGGGTACACCTCCCGGATGTTTAGGAGCCGGTCGGCCAGAAAAACGAGTGACCGCCAGATCAAAGGCGCCCCAGAAAAAATGGATTGGACTTGCTTTGCCTAAAAATCCGGATTGGAATGTTGCGAAGACTCGCTGGATATGAGTCAGTGCCAACCAAAAATTTTGAACGATATCCGCTTTGTAAGGTGCTTGCTTGGTGTTGTCCGGAAAAGGAACAATAGGATCAGGCAACTCAACCGGCTTGGGATATAGTTTAGTATCAATATTTAGCTGTTTAAGTCCATCGAGCGTTTTATGATAAAAATCGGCGACCGACATTGGTTCCAGCTCGAAGGAGATCCTCCTTCCGTTTACTTTTTGAAGCTCCAATTTGTGATCCACAAAGTTAAACTCAATTTCAAATGCACCGGAAGGATGCGGAATTAAGGAGCTTGTCAAGCCGCAGGATGATACATATAGCGTTACATGCCAGCTGTGATTAGCCCGGGGTGTGTGCGCCATGCGTATTTTTCCGATAATCTGTGACCAGAGGTGTACTGCTTCCAGAGATTCCTCCCACTCGGTTGGAGCCGGAAGTTCAGGCCAGGTGTATTGATTTTGATCTCCCTGAGTCACGGAGTATTAAATTTCTTTAGCGACATTAAATGTTGATATACAAGACTTTCAGGAATCCATTTTCTGTACCAATTGTTTCAGCAACATATGTGACTTATAAACATATAATAGAAATTCAAAGTTTGACGCATCTTGGGTTGATTTGTTACTACTATGAAAATTACACGTCTTTATACCGGCACCGATAATGAGTCTCATTTTGAAGATATTGAGATAGCCCTTGAGAGCGCCGGCGAAATCGGTGAGCTTTCGGAAAAGGTCAATGCTACAGGTATTATTTTTCGGAGAACTGGGCCCGACTACGATTACGACTGGCATAACGCTCCACAGCGTCAGTATATCCTTATGCTGGATGGCGCGGTGGATGTGGAAATTGGGGATGGGACCGTACGGCGGTTTTCTACCGGAGATATCTTACTGGTGGAAGATGTTACCGGTCGTGGACATAAAAGCAAAGCGGTGAACAATGAACCTCGTACATCCGTCTTTGTGACGCTGGATTAAACGGGGAAGAATCTCCTTCGTAATATTCTTAACTAAATTTAAAATGATGGCAACTTCAGATAGTAATCGAGACATCGAAATTTTGGCATTTGCAGGCAGTCTCCGAAAAGGGTCGTATAATAAGGCCGTATTGCGCGCAGCAAAAGAGCTTGCTCCCAAATCACTGACCATTCAGATTTTTGATCTCGAAGGTATTCCTCTCTTCAATGCGGATGTGGAAGATCAGGGGGATCCTGAACGTGTAACTGAATTTAAAGAAGCTATTCGTGAGGCCGATGGTTTACTCATTGCAACTCCCGAATACAATCACGGAGTACCGGGCGTAACCAAAAATGCCATCGACTGGGCTTCACGGCCTGCTAAAAAAGCGCCATTGAATGAAAAACCCGTTGGAATTCTTGGTGCTTCCCCCGGCATGACCGGTTCTGCACGAGGACAAAGCCAACTGCGACAGGCCTTTGAATACACTAATTCGTACTGCATGCCTCAACCGGAAATACTGGTCTCTCGCGCGCATGAGAAATTTGACGATGATGGAAATTTAACGGACGAAACTACGCGCAAGTTTCTGGGTAAATATTTAGAAGCGTTGTATGAATGGGTGGATAAATTCACAGGAGAATAGCAGCGCTAAACCTTTAGGAGCAGGAAAGGTCGTTAAAAATGGTCAGTAGGTATCCGGTTTTTAAAGTTTTTCGATAGCTGCTTTATCTTAGTGCCGACTGTTAATGCGCTAGAATCTGTACGCATCACACACCCGTCATATTCACTTGTAGATTATCATTTTTAGAAGCTATACTTTGGTGCTATTCCAATGCTAAATCTGATAACATATGTTTGATCAACTAAATAAAAGTATCCACCAGCATGTTTCGCTGACGGATGATGAGTGGGAGTTGTGCAAAAATAATTTTCGTCCCAAGCGGGCCCTCAAACGGCAATTCCTGCTTCAAGAGGGGGATGTTTGCCGACAGTTAACATTTATTGAAAAAGGCGCCTTATATTCATATTCCGTGGATTCAAAAGGCAACCAACATGTTTTGCGATTTGCATTTGATGGCTGGTGGATTGCGGATCTGCAAAGCTTTTTCACGGGGAATCCCTCCACGCTTAACATTGAGGTGTTGGAAGACAGTGAGCTACTGGTTCTGGATCGGAAAAATCACGAAAAATTATTGGAGGAAATTCCAGCCTACGAACGCTACCATCGCATCATCGTCGAAAATGCGTATGTGGCTTTGCAGCAACGCGTGGAAAATGCATTGGGACGTACGGCCGAAGAAAAATATGCCCGCCTTATAGAATACAATCCAAAGTTTATGAATCGGGTACCCCTGAACTTAGTGGCTTCGTATCTTGGCATTAGTCCGGAAACATTGAGCCGGGTTCGCGGAAATTTCAGTGGTTAAGGCTTCACATCTTATACCGTATCATGTGAGCAGTTCGCTATTTCAACACATCCTGAAGCGACTCGTCTCTTTCAATAACAGACTTGGCAAACGAACAGAGTGGTATTACTTTGAGTTTATTTTCACGAGCATAGTTCACGGTATGTTCAACCAATGTTTTTCCGATATTTTGGTCCCGTAGCTCGTCGGAAACCTCGGTGTGATCAATGATTAGTTTAGTGTTTCCGGCTTTTGAATAGGTGATTTCTGCCTTTATTTCACTGTCTTCTTCAATAAAAAATGATCCTTTACTATCTCCCGCCTTGTGTCGGATGTCCATAAGAGTGAATCTGTATGTTATCATCGCTAACTTAATTCATATAGTAGGCAAAGTATGCCGCAATTAACAGCGATCTAAAGAATAGGTTCTTGATAAATGTCAAGAGTTTTTCCTAACACATATCAATGACAAGGGAGCTTCGGTAGGCTAAGTTTGCAGTATCAAAAACAGATAACCATCATGCCTATTACAAAACAACAATTGCCATCATCGGAGCCGGTGGAAATATGGGCTCCGCCATTGCGAAAAGCATTGCGGGAGGCAACTATCGTCTCCTTCTTTTTGAAAGAGCCCCCAAGCAATTGGGTTCGTTAACTGAAGAAATTGAGCAGACTCAT